>NZ_DATHKG010000171.1:0-18801 GCF_035489435.1 Flavitalea sp. | reverse complement strand
TGCTGTCCAGGTGATTAACTGCAAAGTCAGCTATGCCAACGGCCATTACTTTGGTAGGAAGGTCAATGGCTTCTTTCCAGTGAGTAACTTTATTTTGTGCATCGATGTTCGTTTCCTCGATCAGGACGCCGTTCGCTATGACCTGGTAATGGGTTGGTGCGGTAACCTTAAATTCAACAGCGGCTTTATCAGCAGGATCATCTACCGAAACAAGCCAGTGTCTTGCACGATCCGGCCAGTTATCTGCAAAAAAGCTGCGTTTGCCGTATTTGGTTTTTGAAATAATCAGGCCATCCGCAGGAATACCGGAGTAGGATATTTTAATCGTTCTGAGTTCGCCAGATTGGCCCGGAGTTTCAATGGTTAGCCTGTTCCCGGCATGGGTAAAAACGAGAGGTTGTCCATTTGCAGTTACGGATGATATTTTCATTCCTTTGCCTCCGTTATTAATTGATGCAAGGTCCAGTGTAATTGAACTTATGGGCTTTAGTATTTTATAGTATATCGAGGCAGTGCATTTAATTGAATCATTTATGTCATTTACAACGACCTCAAACACGTAATGGTTTACATTTATTGACGCTCCTGATTTTTGACTATAGGATGATGAACAGACCCAGGTCAGCGTCAGGAATAAAATAAGTCTTGTCATAAATTTTATGCTTAAATGCAGCATGCTTAGAGTATTCAATCATCTACAAACTCTCCAACAACTCCACCACCTTTTCTCTCTTCAAAATCAAATAACCCAATCTGTCATTACTTACCCCGTCCTTCAGTTGATAACTAAAATACAACTGATCTTCCAGCACTTCGGTTTCAAAATACTTCATCGAAATATTTGGATATTGTTTCAGCTCTTCACCAATCTCATACAAATGTGTCGATAAAATGAAGATGGAACTTTTGATTTTGATCAGGCCCTTTACAACCGTTGATGAACATTTCATGGCATCCTGCACATTGGTACCTTTGAACAATTCATCAATTAATACCAGCCATTTACCCTTGTCCTTTATTTTTAGAATCGTTTTCCTGATGCGCTGCACTTCATTAAAGAAATAGCTTTCGCCTTTCACAATGTTATCGACTACGTTGATATTGCTTAAAAGTCCGTCAAACATCGTCAGCTTCATGCTGGCCGCAGGTACGCCCATACCAAGATGTGCGAGAAATACCGTGGTGCCGACGGCCTTGATAAAAGTGCTTTTGCCGGCCATATTAGCACCGGTCAGGAACAAGAAATTGGTTTCCTTGCTGAAATTCACATCATAGGGCACAGCACCCGGAACCAGGATATGAAACAATGCTTTTGCCTCAATCAGTGGTTGGGGCTGATCGATAAATTCTGGAAAATTGAGATGATGCACCTGCATAGCAGTAGCCATCGAAAACCATGCATCAAGCCGTCCATAAATACTGATCAATTCGAAGCTGAAATTTTTATATTTCTGGTGCAGATAACCTCCATAATGAACCGTTTCCTTCCAGCTTAGTCTCACCGAAGGATCACGGCCGGCCAGCTGCTGGATGATTGGCCGGCTGATGAGTTCGCGCGCTCTTTCAAGATATTGTTTCAGCGTTGGTGGCGCATCATCAGTATTAAGCAAGGCAATAAGTTGTTTCAGGCCGCGAAAAAAATCTGCAAAATGGGTTACAGAAAAACGGACCAAAGAAAAATCAGGTCCATGGAAAAGTTTGTATGTAGCAGCATCCACCAGGTTGCTGCCCGGAATGGAATCAATATTACTATCATAAAACCGGGCCATCACCATCACTGTACCATTGGAAATTCCGGTTGGCCAGTCTTTGATTTTTGAAAGTACCGACCTGATAATATCCTGGGTTTCCCGGATACTTTTAAGATCCTTGAATGGTTGTTTAAAGAACTTAAGCAGCCATTCCTTACCATCAACCGTACGGGTGAAATTCAATTTGTGGAATACGGAATACTCTTCTTCGTGCTGAAAAAGAGAAAGATCATTGTAAGTTATATTGTCTAATTCCATGCTTTCATATTATCAGAAATCGTTCCTTGTTATAATAGTTAGCGGTCGAAATTCAATCGCTGACCTTTCTGAGATTCATCCCAGCTTCCTTTTCCATACACCAGGTTGCCATTTACAAAAGTATGGGTGATAGCGGCCGCCAAAGTTTTCCCTTCAAACGGGCTCCAGCCACATTTATACAATATGTTATCTTTCTGAACAGTTGTTTTAGTATTTAAATCAGCAATCACAAGATCCGCCATATATCCTTCCCGGATATATCCACGATTTGAAATCTGGAAACAGGTCGCCACCGCATGACTCATTTTTTCAACAATTTTCTCGATAGATATCTTTCCAAGTGAAACATAGTTCAACATCATCAGAACGGAATGCTGAACCAATGGAAGACCAGCATGCGCATGTTCATAGCTGCCCGATTTTTCTTCAACGGTATGCGGTGCATGATCAGTGGCTATTACATCAAGGCGGTCATCAAGCAAGGCCTTCCATAGCGCTTCGCGGTTATGTGGTGCCTTTATTGCCGGGTTACATTTAATCTTGTTACCTAATAACGCATAATCATCGGCGCTGAAATGCAGGTGATGCACACAAACTTCTGCAGTGATTCTTTTTTCCTCCAGGGGCAGCATGTTCGAGAAAAGCTGCAGCTCCTTTTCAGTGCTTATATGAAGTATGTGTAGCCTTGAATTATTTTTCTTTGCAAACTGGATAGCAGTTAGTGAAGATTCAAAGCAAGCGTTTTCATCCCTTACCAGGGGATGATCAGCAGGCTCAAGCATTGGCTTTGAAGCCTTGATCCTTTCGAGGTTTGCTTTAATGATTTTTTCATCCTCGCAATGCGTTGCGATCAATACTTCTGAATCACGGAATAGCCTCTCCAGGCTAAGATAATTATCAACCAGCAATCCGCCGGTTGATGATCCCATAAAGATTTTAATACCGGCCACCCGATCCTTTTTTTCATTCGTCTTCAGTGCTTCTTCTGTATTATCATTAGAAGTACCCATAAAGAATGAATAATTCGCAAGCGATGTGTTCCGGGCAATCTCGTATTTCTGTTCCAACAGCTCCTGGGTAAACACCGGGGGCACCGTATTTGGCATCTCCATAAAAGAGGTAACTCCACCGGCAACCGCAGCTTTCGATTCAGAATAAATAGTTGCTTTATGTGTTAAGCCAGGTTCACGAAAATGCACCTGGTCGTCGATTGAGCCAGGAAGCAAATGCAATGCATCACCATCGATCTCTATAACCCGGTAAGGAACCTGTAATGCAGAACCGATTTTCTCTATTCGTTCATTTTTTATCAGTACATCGCCATGTACTGATTGGCCTTCGTTAACTATAGTGATATTCTTAATCAGGTAATTTTGCATAACTTGAAAATTATATGCCTGGCCCGGTACTGGCTCAGTATTTGAATGGTGACAGGTTCTGTACGATTACAATAGTATTCTAAATTAACTACGCTTAATAAAGTATGATGCAATTTATTTCAAAATCGCTTGCCTGTTTTGCTATTTTAATCTTACCACTAGTTACGCTTTCCCAATCTACCTATCTGCCTCAGGGGAACAAACATCAGCAGTTCCTGAACCGGATGGAAATAAAAATGCAACGCAATCCTGATTTCAATGTTACCACTGTTAAACCTTTGAGCCGCCACCTGGCTGTGATTGGTGTAGAAGCAGCGGATTCCCTTGAAAAAGCCGGGACCTTGCCCCTGTCCAACGTTGATAAATACAATCTCCGGAGCTTCCTCATGAACAATCCCGAATGGGTGACCGGCGACACTGCCGATTTTTACAGCAAGCGATCACTCTGGAACACATTTTATAAAACAAAGGCACATTTGCTGGAAGTAAATGAGAAAGACTTTTTCCTCGCGGTAAACCCTGTGTTCCAGGGACAAATTTCTTCCGAAAGCGACAACAACGGCGATGGGATATTTTTGAATTCAAAAGGAATAACACTTCGTGGATTAATTGCCAACCGCATTGGCTTCTCAGCTTATATCACCGACAACCAGGAAAGGGCACCGTCTTTTGTGCAGCAACGTGTGAACCAGTTCCTGGCAGTACCCGGGGCGGGCTTTTATAAGCCATTCAAAACTACCGCAACGGATTATATTGATGCCAGGGGTTCAATCAATTTTGGCGTTACCAAATACATAGATGTTCAGTTTGGCTACGATAAAAACTTTATCGGTAATGGATACAGGAGTTTATTCCTCAGTGATTTTGCAAACAACTACCTGTTCCTTAAACTGAATACACGCATCTGGAAAATAAATTATCAGAATCTTTTTATGGAACTCACCCCGCAGTTTAAAAATGCGGCGGGAACCTCCAATCTCCTGCTTGATAAGAAATATGCCGCAATGCATCACCTGAGCATCAACGTTACAAAATGGCTGAATGTCGGGTTGTTTGATGCGGTGATTTTTGGCCGGGAGAATCATTTTGAGTTTTCCTATCTCAATCCAATCATTTTTTTACGCGGTGCTGAACAGCAAAACGGATCATCAGATAATGCCATCCTTGGTTTTGATTTTAAAGCGAATGTTGCCAAACGTTTTCAATTTTACGGACAATTTATGCTGGATGAATTTTACCTTAAAGAGGTCAGGGCTGGTAATGGCTGGTGGGGTAATAAGTTCGGCATCCAGCTGGGATCTAAATACATAGATGCCTTTGGTGCAAAAAATCTTGATTTGCAGGGTGAAATAAATATAGTCCGGCCTTTCAGTTATTCCCATTCAGACTCTACTGCCAACTTCACTCATTATAATCAACCAATGACGCATCCCCTGGGAGCAAACTTCCTTGAGGCGATAGGTATTATCCGTTATCAACCGCATCCAAAATGGCAAACCTCGGCGAGACTGATTCTCTGGAGACAAGGAATTGATACGGGCAATAGCAACGTCGGGGTAAATATCTTTAAGATTAACACGACACGTTCAGGAGATTATGGTTATGATCTGCCAAGTGGTGAACCCACAAATGGAATCAATTTTCAATTCCTGGTTTCTTATGAAATCAAGGAGAATATTTTCTTTGAAGCTTCAGCATTGCTGAGAAGCCTGAAAACAACGAACGTCAATACGATTGATAATAACACTTCAGTGATTACTGCGGGAATCAGGATAAACATGTTCCGAAGGGAGTATGATTATTGATAATACTTATCCCTCAAAAATCAAAGAGAACAGTATCATCCTGGTATTCAACTTATCAATTGTATTGGAAAATTTAAGGTTCACATCACGGCTATGGCTATTCGAAAGGCCATGGCTGATTTTGATCTCGGGAGATAAAATAAATACCGGGAAATAGAAGTTGAAGCCGATTCCACCTTCAACTCCATAATCGTATTTTTTCAGTTTGACCAGGTCCTCTGCTTTACGGGCAGTTGAATTGGATGAAAGATCGTATTCGAATTTAGCACCACCAAACATATATACCCTGAAATTGCCGATGCGGTCGGATCTGAATTTCAGGTGCACAGGCAAGCCAAGCAGGATTGATTCCACCCTTTTTGTCATGACTGCAGTTTCTTCCTTTGTCGCGTCTGGGTTCGTTAAATTATACGTGAGATTTTTGTAAGAGAATAGTAACTGAGGGAAGATTGCCCGGATCTCAAACCTCGGTGACAGCCTGTAAGTATGTATCCCGGCCAGCCCGAAACCGCCGATGTTCTGCGGATCAACAACCATTACGCTATCGCTAGCCAGGAAGTTTGGATGATGGGTCACATTAAATCTCGAACTATTATATATCAAACCAATACCGAGATAATATTTTTTATCATCATGGTCCGGAAGATTCAGTTCATATGTCTGGGAAAACAGGTTCGAAGAAGTCATCAGCAGCAGGGCTGTGATAGCAAAAATGTTCAGTCTCGTCTTTTTGTTCCGCAATAAATAGTACATATTCCTAAGCTCAGGCTTTTTAAAGTGGTTTCTGTAAATCCAACTTGTTGTAAAATGTGTAGAAATGTTTCGCCTTCTGGAAATGCTTTAACGGATGAATGTAAATATTTATATGCCTCTTTGTTCTTCGATAACCACTTGCCTGCCTGTGGCGCAATCACGTTCATGTACATATTATACAATCCACTGAAAACGACTCGTTTAGGCTTTGAAAACTCAAGGATAACCATCTTGCCACCAGGCCGGAGGACCCGGTACATCTCACCAAGTCCTTTCTCGAGATTTTCAAAATTCCGTACTCCAAAGGCAACGGTTATGGCATCAAACGAATCCGGACCAGCTTTTATTGCCTCGCTGTCACCAGTCAATAACTCTATATGATTATTTAACAGCAGTTTCGCGACTTTTTTCCGGCCAATTTCAAGCATACCTTCGGAAATATCAATTCCCGTAATATGATCAGGTTTCAGGTATTTATAGCTCATTATGGCCATATCGCCGGTGCCGGTAGCAACATCAAGCATCTTTTTAACCCCCAGCGGTTTCAGTTCCCTAATTGCCCTCTTTCTCCAGAAGATATCGATGCCACCCGACAGAAACCGGTTGAGAAAATCGTATCTGAAAGCAATCTGGTCGAACATGCTTGCCACCTGTTCTTTTTTGCTTTTAGCCGAATTTTTAAATGGAACAACGGTATCGTGACTGTACTTCGCCATGGGCTGCAAAGTTAAGATGGATAAAGTTTATCTTGCGCCATTATTATGGTAATTAAATCAGCAGAGTATGTGATCAGCAGTCCCGAATTATCGGGATGCCCGCCACCGGATAAGCCGGAATATGCTTTTATAGGCAGATCTAATGTGGGAAAATCTTCACTGATCAACCTGCTTTGTGATAATCAAAAGCTGGCCAAAACTTCGGGTACTCCCGGTAAAACCCAGCTGATAAATCACTTCCTGATAAAATCAGTGGGCGATAAAGAAGCAAACAAACCAAATGTTGCCTGGCAGCCCTGGTACCTGGTGGATCTGCCAGGATATGGCTTTGCTAAAGTTTCTATAAACGCCCGTAACAGGTGGGAACAAATGATAGAACAATATCTCCGCAAGCGTGAGAACCTGATAAACATATTTGTACTGATTGATGCCCGTCACGAACCACAGAATGTGGATCTTGAATTTGTAAACAAATTGGGCAAATGGGAAGTTCCTTTTACGCTTGCCTTCACAAAAGCAGATAAGGAAACTCAGAAAGTTGTCAGTGCAAACATTAAAGGATTTTTAAATGAAATGCGTGGCACATGGCAGTTTCTGCCACAGCATTTTGTTACGAGTGCGGTTAAAAAGCAGGGTAGGGATAAGATCCTTCATTTTATTGAAGAATGCAATCTGAAAGTGAATGAAGAGGCTAAGGGCAAAGCTCAATAATCAGTTTACAACCTTGTTGGCACAACTGCTGCTTGCAAAAGCCTCAGGTTTTGCTTTAAAAGCAAAGCCCATACCCAGGATATAACCCATTGCTTCCTTTAATGCATCATTACTCTTGAAATGGGGATTGGTATTTATATCAGCATGCACTTCCATGTCTACATTATAGGTTGTAAACAATCCGCATAACTCATACGCGATTTCAATACTTTTCGCAACTTCAACAAGCATACGTTCCTTAATGCTGTAATTAAGCCTGGTCTTTTCATTGTGTATGAACATAAAGCCACCATGACCTTCGCGAAGAAAAACGATTACTGTTGCAAATTCTGTTTCTGCTCCCTTTACCTGTGAGTCGGTACCAATGCAGACTTTTAGATGGAATCCTTTTGCGGTTTCTCTTTTAATGGCATTTTCAACTGCTTCGATGATTGGGAGATCTATCGGGTCTCCGTTAAATTTTCTCCATAACATAAAACAATAGGTTTTCCGAATTTACCGAAAAACCTATTGAAAAAAAAATATGCCTGAAGATGTTTACAATATGGTAATAACGTAAACGCACATTTCAGATGTGCTTTCTGTGCTATTGTTTGATGAACTTATACACCGAAGCTTCGTTGCCATCCAGTAAACGTAGCAACAGCAGACCCTTGCTGGCTGAAGATATATCGACTGTGTTCGGCCCGTTTTTCAGTACACCCTTATTAACCAATCTGCCGGTTTCATCTATTAACTGGAAGTTATAATTGCCTTTGCTGACAATGTTTAAAGTGCCGGACACTATGTTTGACAGGATATCGATCTTTTTTCCCTGGGCAGTTTTCAGTGTCTCGCTGTTTGAATAATAGGCCCTTTCATCAGCAACCGTTATCACCTTTATGCGGTAGAAAGCCGGCGAATTGTCAAGCGGTTTCCAGGAGAAACTGCGTGATTCAGGGGATAACTCGGCAAGTGTTGAAAATCGCTTGCCGTCTTTTGAAATTTCCACGTTGATTTTCTTGACAGCTTCGTCTGCCCTGTAGGCCCAGTTCAAAACATGAAGTTCATTTTCAATTTTGCCGGTAAGATTAAGATGATGGATAGGTAATACACTGGCAATAAATCCGGCCAGTGCATAAGTGCCAACACTACCATAATCTGACAGGTTTTCATTTGCAACACCATCCACTACTATATAATAGGTTCCTGCATTAAGATTTGTATCCACGCCGGCATTCAAAAGCTCTGTGGGATTGTATTTACCAATAGTATCGGAAAAGGAACTAAGCAATCCCACTTTTATGTCAACATTTGCTCCACTGTTGCCAGCACCTACGTTTTGTGGTATCGCACTGATACGAAGGTTTGTCGGACTGATGAGGGTAAATTTAAATACATCCCTGTCGTCGTAATTGTTTATCATACCTGAGGCCTGGAAATCAAGGGCAGTAAGATTTATCTCACTGGCAGCAACATGCGAGTTGGCATGGTCGTCGATCCTTAATCCAAAACCGTTTGCCGGTCCGGCAATAATGTTTATGTCTTCCTGTAAAACGTTACATCCACGGGCATTGGAACCGGTGTGCCAGGTAGTCATATTACGGTTGTAACCAATCCCCATGATAGGCGCCCAGCCAATCTCACCAGTTCCCTGCCCGGGTGAATATTCGGCCGTCTTGGTACAGCTTGCATTATAAGTGCTTTGATGGTACAAACCCAGGGTGTGACCAGCCTCATGCGACACCGCTTCACCAATGTTTTTTGCGTCATAGCTAAGCGCATTGCTAAATACCCATGCAGGAGTGCCATCACCCCAGTTAAAAGATCTTGTATAAGAAGTTCCACCGGCACCAGGATACCAGCCATTAGTTTGGGTAACAATTATCCTTATGCGCTTGTTAAGCGGGGCAATGGCATACAAGGCTGAATCTGTGGTGATGTTAATGTTAAAAATCTTGTAATCTTCCGCAACCCTGGCAAATACTTCCCTGATCGCGTCCGGACTAAGGCCCGAAGGTTGCGCGTCAATGGGACCGTTGAAATTCCAACCGCTGCCATCCACATATTCTCCGTCAAAATCAATATAGATTGTGGCACTTGAATCTGAATAGCTGTTCAGTAATGGAACCTGGGCCAGCAGCGGCATAGTCAGAAGTCCTGTAAAGATTACTGAAAAGATCTTTTTCATAGATATGGATTTACAGACTGCCTGAACCTTCAACCATTCCTGGCAAAGGGCACTCAGTCATAACAAACTTTTGTAAGTCTTTGGTGATATAGAGACGATCATTTTGCTGCTCAATTACCAACACATCGCCATTACGCGGATTTAAAAAACGACCGATTATCTTTTCAGACTTGTCGGCATTCGTTATAAGAGATATGTTGAGTAGTGTACCAGGAAAATTAGAGGAAAGGACATTAACACTTAAAACGTTTGGATCCCTTTGAACCCTGGCAGCTACGGTGCCCCTGAAGGTTACGTTCCTTGTTAGTGAAAAGCTGATCTCATCGTTTATTGAAGCTGCAAACAATTGTCGCAAAGCTATAACGCTGCATTCAAATCTTTCAGGCAATCCTGAAAAGATCATCGGCTTTTCGGGGTTTAAAGATTTCACCGACGGTCCTGTTTGTGCTGAAAGCAGGAAGGGAACTGACTGTGAAATCAAAACCAGAAACAGGAGTTTCTGAATGGTTTTCATTGGAAAATAATTTTACAATAGGGTTTGGATTCGCTGTATCTGAATTGGATTTTTCAGGTTACAGTGGCTGGAGCGGATAACTCCAACATGTTATAAACGTGGATAGTGCTTTGATATTTTACACTTGTTTGATAAAAAATTGTTTAGAAGTTAAACAAAAAAACTCTTACAGTTACATAAAAAAGACCGTGTTTAAACGGTCCCGCAGTTCGGAAAACTGCAATTAATTGCCAGGTATTTATACGAGGTTTCTAATATTGTCCAGTACTTGATATCAATATTGTCCGGTACTTAACATCACCAACGTGCAGGCTTCGATTGGTTTTATACCTTTTAGTTCTGCCAGATCATATAACTCATCATTTTCGGCCCCGGGGTTAAATATGATTCTTTTAGGGTGAAGGCCAAATATATAATCATAATACTGTTTTTGATTTTGTGCACTCAGGTAGAGGGTTACTGTATCGACATCCGGGTACACCTCTTTCTCGATACCGATTGGAACATCGGCAACCACGGATTCCCTTTTACCAATTGCAACGACGGGATGACCATGTTTTCTAAGCCGGTTTATGGCAATAAAGCTATATCTCTGCGGGTTTTTGGAAGCTCCCAGAACCAATGTCTTTTTATGTTCGTTATTCGGCATACAATTTTTCTTATATAAACAAATTTGAGCGGGAACGGTTCAATTACCAAAAGTTGTTTAACCAAATGTTAATGCTAAAGCATCCCTGGTGCATTACAGCTGCTTGTTTAGTCATTAGTAATGCTGCTAAAGTAATGCCGCCATGTTATACTCAGCAATTCCTGTACTAATAAGGTGCTCCATGAGTCTGCCGGATAAGCAATCTCACGAGTTTCGGAAAAGGCTTTACACTTTTTATCAGCAGGTTGCTCAGCGTGGCGTTACCAAAAAAGCCCTGGATCAGCCTGCCGGCACCAAGCCTGTGAGAAAAATGTTTTTCCCATTGTTGGCTGTAATGGCTCTCCATTTCAAACCTATCGATCCGATTTCCGAGAAACAAATCGATTTCAGCAAAGGCAAGTTTGCCGGCATGAAGCGCCATACTCATGCCGTTGCCACATAATGGGGCAATCAATCCAGCTGCATCTCCAAGTAACAACACATGATTTTCAACCTGTGTTTTACGTGCGAATGAAATTCGTGAAATTGTGAGCGGCCTTTCATATAAAAAAGTTGCTTTTGTAAAAATATCTTTCAAAAAAGGATTTTTCATCAGTATAGTTCTTTCCATGTTACTGATGTCGTTTCCGGATTTTCTGAGATTACCAGCTTTGGTAAGATAACAAAGACAGGATTTGTCTCCTTCAATCCTCGATACGCCACAGTAGCCATTGTCGAAATTATGTAGTGCAATCTGATCTGCTGGTGAATCATACCTGATATGATATTTGACAGCAAGGAAATTACTTAACTGGCTATGATTATGCAGGGTGAAGTTTCGTTTCCACCTGATATCAATATTGCTTCTTTTGCCAAAACTTCCGGCTGATACTAAAGAATTGGTATTACCCCTGGTAGTTTCAATTTCAAATTTGTTATCCCTGAAATTGATATTAAGCACCTTGGTTTCCTGCATTACATGGACACCCTCTTTTACGGCAATTTTATAAAGGAGATCATCAATCAGGTAGCGGCTAATACCAAATCCCCCAAGCGGTAACCGGCTTTCAATGGCCCGGCCTTCTGGCGAACTGATGAGGAGGCGATTGATCATAGGAAGATTCATATCGCTAAGCGGAATTCCAAGATCCTCAAGGTAATTCCAGTTTTCGAAGCTGATATATTCACCGCAAACCTTATGAAAAGGATATCGTTCTTTCTCAAACAGCACGGTATTGTGCCCGGCTCTTGCTGATTGAATCGCAAGAGAAAGCCCGGCAAGCCCTCCACCTATTATAGCAACATCATATTCAGCAATCATAGTCACAGAAATATTTCAATTTACAATAACTATAAGCCATCTGAACGCCCATTTCCACTTTATAGAAAAATTATCAATTCCTGCCGAGCGCATCAACCTTAACCAGTCGCTTTTACTAAAACCGCGTAACACCGATAACGGAGCATCATTTTTCACAAGGTAGCTCCTGGAAAAAGCCATAGTCAACAAGCGTATGCTATAAAACGCAAATGGATGCCTGTGAAGATCATTGATAAAAAAGCCATCAATGCTGTTATTTTTTAGCCATAACAACTGATCAGTCATTTGCTCGTCGGTAAAATGATGACAGAACAATGATGAGAAGATAATATCAGGTTTCTGAATAAAATTAACTCTTTGATAGTCGCTGGTTATATAAGTTGTTTTTCCACCGGTCTTTGCAGGTTTTGTCGATGCAATACAGTTGGGGTTAATATCTATTCCAATAAATCTTGCTTTGATATTGCGGCCGCGGCACCATTCATAAATCACTGCAAGATTGTTCCCGTTACCACAGCCGATCTCACAGATAAGCCATTCGTGATCATCTGGCCGGTGCCTGGCATTCAATATTTGCCGGATTCCTTTACAGGTAATACTATGCCCGCCGAGCAGGTGGTTTACCATGTTTAACTCTTCCATATTCCGGAGTATATCCCTGAATGGAATATCGTCCTGGTCGAGTAGTTCTTTCTGGTAAGATCGTTTTGAAAAATCAGGCATTAATACGAAGCTACGAAGGTTTCCATCGTAAGACCAGGTCCGAAAGCAGCTCCGAAAACAGATTGGTTTTTGGAGGCGGTTTCAGGGTCGCCTTTTTGGCGCATTTCAGCAAGAATTTCTTTCAGCACAAAAAGGATAGTAGGAGAAGACATGTTCCCGAAGTTTTCCATGGTCTGATAACTGTATTTCAGGTCCTCTTTTGAAAGTTGAAGACATTTGCCCACGGCTTCAAGTATTCTCTTTCCACCCGGATGAATGCACCAGTTCATAATCTGGTCAGTTCTGAAGCCAGTTCTTTCCAAAGCCCTGTTAACAAGGGGTTCAAAGTCCTGTTCAATCAACTCGGGTATATAACCACTTAAGGTCATTAAAAAACCCCGGGATGAAATCTCCCAGGTCATATCTTTTTTACCTCTTGGAATAATTTCTGAATAAAAATGGTCAAGATGTAAACCGGGTGTTGGCGATTGATCGCTTGTAACAAGCACTGCTGCACTTCCATCCCCAAATAACAAAGAAGAGGCAACACTATCTATTCCCGAATCACGCTGAAAATGCAGGGTACATAGCTCGGTGCAAACAATCATCACATTCGCTGCCGGTGAAGCAATACAAATATCATTAGCCATTTTGAGTGCGTGAATGGCTGCATAACAACCCATAAAATTTACCGAAGTCCGGTAGATTGTTTTAGGCAGGTTCATCTGCTCCATGATCTGAAGATCAAGTCCGGGTGCACTCATTCCGGTACAGCTGACAGTAATAAGATGGGTGATCTTACCAGGTTCAAGATATCCTTCCAGGCAATTGGATATGGCATTTATTGAAACAGGTGCTGCATGCTCATCATACCATTTCATTCTTAATTCTATCGAAGGAAAAGGCTCAAGGTTTTCGCCATGCGGAAAAAATTTCCAATCCGGCAAGGTGCATGAGTAATCAGGTATTACAGAATAACGCGATTTTATGCCGGAATTATTATATAAGAATCTGAGTTTTCTTTTATCAACTTCTCCAAATGCATAGACCATTTGCATGAAGTTGAGTATTTCAGACTGCTCATGCTTATGCACCGGGTTTGCAGTTCCTATAGATAGTATTTTACTCAAAAAGTTTCCAAATTAACAAAGTGAAAAAAGCCAGATTTGTGCAAACGGAAGCGATAAGGTTCATTCGCATGGTATTCAAATAATCAGCTTTTCGAACGTCTTTCCAAACTTTAGCTGCCCAACTGAAGAAATATACGAGAACCGGAAGCATACAAGTTGCCAGGATGAAAAGTTTTTTTTGCTCATTGACCATATAAAAATATTGTGCCAATACAATCATCGCGCAAACATATATGATTGCAGTAAAGATAAAAGTTCCGCGATAACCGAGTTTGTAGCTAATTGTTCTTACACCATCTTTAAGGTCGGCCTGGTGTTGATATATCTGGGTTAGCGGATAAAACCCACCAATGAGCAGGCTGCTTGCCAGCAGAGCCAGCATTGGAATGTTCAGCGTTTTTGACTGGCTGCTCCCGTGATAAGTCATAAAAAAAACCATTGCCCCCTGGAAGGTGATGACAGTCAGGTAGCCGGCCACCGGATATTTTTTTAAACGGATGCCCCGGTAGCTATACGCTCTTGAAGCCAGTATATATGCAAGAAGACAGGCAGCAAACACAAGGCTGATGGTGAAGGCTGCGAGGATTGCCAGGCCATCCATGACAAGACTTACATGATAGAGTTGTTTTGTTGGCTGCATAGGTTTCAAAATGCCCCCAACACTATCCTCATCACGATCCATATATGAATTGTAACCATTGCTGGATGGATAAACCAGCAGGTGAAGAATTAAGAAAATTATTACAGCGTCCGAAATGTTGAGATCGGGAACTTCACCAATAGCGAAAAGATATACAGGCAATAAAAATAAAGAGAAGTGAATGCGAAGAAGCTGTATGGTCGATGCATGTATCAAAGCAATTCAAGTTATGGATTTCAACACAAAAAAGGTCAACCATTTTACCGGTTGACCTTATAAAAACAGAAATTATATCTATTAATTATTGTGTGATGAAAGCGTCTTACCAGGAGTAAATCTTCTTTGATCGTTTCCCTGGTCATTTCTTTGACTGCTTCTTTGATCATTCCTGCCTAGTGGGCGACGGCTTTGTTGAACCGGTGAAGGTCTTTGAAAAGAACGTTGTTGATGGGCCGCAGGAGCATTCATTGAAAACGGATGTTCAGCAATAACCGGGACGGTTTTTCCGATAAGCTTATTTATGTCCCGGAGGAATTCTCTTTCTTCTGCATCACAAAATGATATCGCAATGCCATTGGCACCGGCTCTACCGGTACGGCCTATGCGATGCACATATGTTTCTGGTATATTCGGAAGATCGAAATTAATGACATGTGAAAGATTATCAACATCTATTCCTCTTGCCGCGATATCAGTTGCTACCAACACACGGGTTTGACGGGTTTTAAAGTTGTGAAGTGCACGTTGCCTTGCATTCTGGCTTTTATTACCATGAATAGCTTCGGCAGTTATACCAGCTCTTGAAAGGTCTTTCTGTACTTTATCAGCGCCGTGTTTTGTACGGGTAAATACGAGAGCCGTTTCGATGGCCTGATCCTGCAACAAATGATTCAGCAGGGACTTCTTATCTCCCTTGCCAACATAATACAGTGATTGGGTAATTGTCTGGGCAGTAGAAGACACAGGAGTAACCTCAACCTTTGCAGGATTCGAAAGAATAGTGTCGGCTAATTTTTGTATTTCCGCAGGCATTGTCGCAGAGAAAAACAAGGTCTGACGTTTAGCAGGAATTTTTGTGATGATTCTTTTAACGTCATGCACAAAACCCATGTCAAGCATCCGATCAGCCTCGTCGAGTACGAATATTTCCAGGGAACGAAGATCTATAAAACCCTGGTTCATCAGGTCAAGTAAACGGCCAGGAGTCGCGACCAGTATATCAACACCTCTGCGCAATGCATTGGTCTGAGCATTCTGGGGCACACCGCCAAAAATAACGAGCTGACTTAAACCGGTATAGATTCCGTAATTGCGAAGACTTTCTTCGATCTGGATAGCCAGTTCCCTTGTGGGAGTTAGGATCAGTGCCCGGATCTTTTTCTGTAATGGGTTTACTGGTTTCGCGGCAGATAATAATTGCAGGATAGGCATTGCAAACGCAGCTGTTTTACCGGTACCGGTTTGTGCGCATCCCAATAAATCTCTGCCTTGTAATACGATTGGAATAGCTTGCTGCTGAATAGGTGTAGGATTAAGGTAACCCTCTTTTTTGACGGCCCTTAAAATAGGCTCGATCAAACTTAATTGGTCAAATAACAAATTAAAGAATTTAAATGCGTATCGTGCGCCACTAAGCTAAGCTTATGAACCACATGGCTGATACTTAAAAATGTGCTCGTGGTTAAAACGTTTATTAAACACCACCGCTTGCTAATCAAGTGCTTATCTGGTTTTGAGAGAGGAATAAACCGATAAGCCAACAGATAGAGAGGAAATGAGTTTTGCAAATCTAGGTCATTTTGGGGAATTATTCTGTTAAAAAAAGCGGATAAGGAGTTATGAGTTATGAGTGATGAGTGAGGAGTGAGTGATAAGTTAGAGAGTTATGAGTAATGATGGGTTTTACAATGGTTTCATAATTCATAACTCATAATTCATAATTCTTTTTGGCACAGTCCTTGAAACACTATATGAACCCAAAGCCCGGCCGCAAAACTTTTTCAATATTTGACGTGCGGGAAAAGTTCCGCCTTCACCTTAATTAATCACATAAAAATTTGATCATGAAAAGAATGAGATTAGGAGCTGCTGCGCTCAGTATAGCTGTTGCAGGATTATTTGCCTTTACAGGAATAGAGAATGGTTCAATAAAAGGAAAGGTGTCACCGGCAGAAGGCGCAAGCAGAGCATGGGCTTTATCAAGTTCAGATACTTTACAAACAGAAATTAAGGATGGTGCATATGAAATCAAGGATGCTAAAGCCGGCGTTTACCGGGTTATCATTGAGGCTAAACCACCATTTAAAAATGCAGCGAAAGATAATGTAGCCGTAACAGATGGCCAGGCAGCTGATGCAGGTGAAATTAAACTCTCGCAATAGAACATTAATTCTATAGGTATTTAACGGTACATTAATTCTATGGGTATTTATGAAATAGCGCCTTCACTATAATTGTGGAGGCGCTTTTTATTACCCAAACCTATAGATCTTTCTCCGTCAATCCTGGTATCACAATCTAAACTGGTATCACAATCTAAAACTGGCAACACAAAACTAAAAATGACCCGGAGGGGTCATTTAAGAATAAAAGCCCCCAACATGATGTTGAGGGCTTGTTAAAGCTGAACTATTTTTTTATAAACTCAAATACTTGTTCTGTGTCCAGACTACCCAGTTACTGAGATAACCGCTGTTAAACCAGCAGTCTCAAGGTAAAGATTGTTAAACAATCATTCTCAAGATAAAGATTGTTAAATAACCATTCTCAAGGCAAAGATCGTTAAACAAGCATTCTCAATGGTTCTTCCAATAATCCCTGGAGTGTCTGCAAAAATGCGGATCCGGTTGCTCCATCAACCACCCGGTGATCGCAACTCAGGGTCACCTTCATGATATTTCCTGGTACTACAGCACCATTTTTTACTATAGGAACCTGGCTGATAGCTCCAACCGCAAGTATACATGCATCAGGAGGATTGATAATAGCTGTGAACTCATCTATCCCAAACATACCCAGGTTGGAAATGGTAAAAGTATTTCCCTCCCAATCAGCTGGCTGAAGTTTTTTATCTTTTGCTTTTTGAGCAAAGTCTTTTACTTCTGCCCCAATTTGTGATAGTGACTTTGTATCAGCGAAACGAACAACAGGTACCAACAAACCTTCTTCGACAGCTACAGCAACACCGATATTTATATGGTGGTTATACCTGATCTTATCACCCAGCCAGCTACTGTTAACCTTAGGATGTTGTTTCAAAGCAACGGCACATGCTTTCAGCACCATATCATTGAATGAAATCTTAACTTTTGCAACTTCATTTATCTTCTTCCTGCTTTCAACAGCAGCGTCCATATTGATAGACATAGTCAGGTAAAAATGCGGTGCTGAGAATTTGCTTTCAGCAAGTCTCTTTGCTATAATCTTACGCATTTGAGAAACAGGAACCTCGTCAAAACTAACCTGGCCGGCTGGTGCGGAAGCAACTTGTTTACCTGATGGAGCAGCAACTGCTGTTTCTTTAGGAGCTGGCTGAGCGCCAGGTTTAAAGTTATCGATGTCTGCTTTTATAATTCTTCCGTTATCACCGCTACCTGAAACAGCAGTGATATCAATACCTTTTTCTGCAGCGAGCTTTTTAGCCAGGGGAGATGCCTTAACCCTTCCATTTTCCACTGATGGATTCGGAGAAGTTGCCTGGCCAGCTGAAGCAGTTGCAGTTGATGCTGATCCTGTTTGCCCGGCATCAGCTTTTGGAGTATCGGCTGTTTGCTGTTGCGCTGCACCTTCACCCGCTGAAGCTGTTCCACCTTTTGCAGCAGCAACAATTTTATTGATATCTACCTTTCCTTCTTCCCCGATAATACAAAGCAATGAATTTACAGGAACCTTATCTCCTTTTTCAGCACCGATATATAATAATTTCCCGGCTTTATAACTTTCAAGTTCCATGGTAGCCTTGTCGGTTTCAACATCTGCCAGTAAGTCTCCTTTCTTCACATCATCACCGACTTTTTTATGCCATTCGGCAATTACTCCTTCGGTCATTGTATCGCTTAGCCTTGGCATAAGGATCACTTCCTGCATCGTGGAAAGGTCGAGTTTTTCTCCCCCGGACGGTGCCAGGGCTGCTTTTTGTTCTGCTGTTGCAGTGGCTGGTTCGGCCGGTTTTTCCTCCGTCTTTTTCGGTTCTTCCTTTGATTCAGGTTTAGCGCCGTTTGATGTTTTACCACCTCCCAGGAGCGATTGAATGTCCTCGCCTGGCGCACCAATGATCGCAAGCAGATCGTTTACCTGTAATTTGTTGCCTTTATCAGCTCCGAT
>NZ_DATHKG010000170.1:0-21891 GCF_035489435.1 Flavitalea sp. | reverse complement strand
AACGATCTTTTCATTGGTCTTGAAAGTTTCGTTTGTCCACTTGCGGGTATTGAGAAAATTGGTGACACCACTCTGCAGTGTCTGGAATATCTTTTTGTCTGTCTGTGAACTCACCTGGGAGGCATTCACCGAGATCCTGGCGGTTAGTTCCTGGGAATATAACGGGCCGCTGAACACAAAACCCGACATCAACAAAATCACAACTAATCTAAGCATGCATCATATTTACAATTCTATCAACGATATCTTTCGCTACTTGTTGTTTTGGTTTTCTTTCAAAATCAAACTCCTGGCCGCTCTTTTCGAAGATGGTAACCTTATTTGTATCATGACCAAAGCCGGCGCCGGTATCATTCAGTGAGTTTAACACAATCAGATCGGCGTTTTTTGACGACATTTTATTCAAAGCATATTCACGTTCATTGGTTGTTTCCAGCGCAAAACCGACCAGAATCTGGTCCTTTCTTTTCTGTGCACCGAGGCTTTTCAGAATATCCTTTGTTTTTGTAAGTTCGAGCTGAAGTAGTTCGCCGTTTTTCTTAATCTTCTGATCAGCATAAACAGCAGGGGTATAATCAGCAACAGCTGCAGACATGATAGCTATATCAGCTCCCGGGAAAAGTTCCTGGCAAACCTGGTACATATCTTCTGCAGTCTGTACTTTATGGAGTTTAACACCGTCGATATGATTGCCAAGAGGTGATGGGCCGAGGACCAGGTCAACCGAAGCGCCGCGTTTTACAAGTTCCTTTGAAATGGCAATCCCCATTTTACCAGAGGAATGATTACCGATAAATCTTACCGGGTCAATCGGTTCATAGGTTGGGCCTGCGGTGACTAAAACGCGTTTCCCTTCCAGGTCCCTGACCTGGAAAAAATTTTCTTCTATAAAACTGATGATGGTTTCCGGTTCTGCCATTCTTCCGTCACCATATAAACCGCTTGCGAGTTCGCCTTTTTCCACCGGGATAATCTTGTTTCCAAAGCCGGCCAGCCGGGTAAGGTTTTCACCGGTTACCTGGTGGTGCCACATATCTTCGTCCATTGCAGGGGCCACAACTACCGGGCAGGTAGCTGAAAGATAAGTGGCCAGCAACATATTATCACAAAGGCCATTCGCCATCTTCCCGAGTGTATTACAACTCAGGGGAGCAATCACCATCAGGTCGGCCCATCTGCCAAGCATTACATGGTTCGACCAGGATCCTTCGGCAAATAAATCAATGATAACATCATTTTTCGAAAGGGTCGACAAAGTAAGTGGTGTTACAAAGTCCTTAGACGATGGTGTCATCACCACCCTTACCTCCGCTCCCAATTTTACCAGTGATCTTACCAGCAAAATAGACTTATAGGCCGCAATGCTTCCTGTAATACCAACCAAAATTTTCTTTCCCTGTAACATGCGCTAAAATTACGGCAAATATTCACGAAAAAAAGCGACAGGTACACTGCCGCTCAATACTATATATAATCCCGCGAGGCGGGAGAATTCATCACAACCGGTTAATCAGCTGAAGAGATCATCCTCATTTTTGCGGTGATAGATCTTATCTTCCAGGAATTCCTGGGTAGCAAGTAAAGAAGCATTTGGCATTCTTTCGTATGCTCTTGAGATTTCGATCTGTTCTTTATTCTCATGGATTTCTTCCAGGCTGTCTGTATGACTGGCGAATTCCTCGAGTTTGCTGTGTAATTCCTCTTTCAGGGAAATATTTATCTGGTTTGCCCTTTTGGCGATGATTGCGATGGATTCGTAAACATTACCGGTTTTACCCTTGATAACATTCAGGTCCTTGGTTTCTGCAACATTGGCCGTATTGGCACTAATCTGTCTTCTTAGCCTGCTCATTTTGGATGTCTTTAATGTTTGATTGTGATAAATTCCGATACCGTTCAACTTCTTTGGTAAGTGCATTGTCGGGAAAACGATCTGTAAAATCATTGACTTCACTCAACACTTTTTCATATCTCTCCGCTTTCTTTTCGTCGATACTGTTACGGGCGTATGAATAATAACTTTTGATGATCTGGAGCTTATACTGTTCACTTTTTTCCGAATCCGGAAAATTGTTCATCAGGGATGTGTACGAGATAGCTGCTGCGAGGTAGTGACCCATATTATAATACAGTTCTGCGCTTCTGACCTCTTTTGTTTCCAGTTTGCGGCGGCTTAGATCGATAATTTCGTTTGCCTCCTTTAACCTGGGCGAACCCGGATGCGTATTTATGAAAGTCTGCATCAGCCCAATCGTTTTCTGGGTATTGGTCTGATCCAGCTCAGCCTTGGGCGATTGCCGGTAATAGGTATAGGCCCGCATATATTCCATTTCCTCAGCCTTCTGGCTGGTCGGGAATACTTCCGTAAACTGTTTAAACAGGTTTTCAGCCTGCAGCCAGTCTTTCAGGTAATAAGAACAATATGCGTATTTGTAAAAAAGATCTTCAAACTGTGGCTGACCCTTATATATCGGGAACAGTTCCTCGTACAACTGTTGGGAAAAATTGTATTTTTTAGCAACATAGTACTTCTCCGCCATCCGGAGTTTGTAGTCATAGTCAGTACTTTTCTGCACTTTGGCAAACTTAGAGCAGGAAGTAAAACCAACAAAAAGGATCAGAATCAATAAAGGTAACCGCATAAAAGTGGGCAAAGTTAAGATATTAACGGCAAATATTAAAGGAATCATTCCTGCATCCAAAAGAGGCCCGTTAATTAAAATATAAAACCCGACTTCGCTGCGCTATGTCGGGCGAGGCCCTTAGAAGCGTTATGGCAGACAGGAATATAAAAACCCTCCACGAGGGAGGGTTTTTATCAATATCAATTAAATCTTCAGATTATTTTCTGCGTCTTAAGTTCGGGTGAGGAGCAGGTACTGTTGTTGGACCTTCTTCCTGTGTTCCGTCGCTCAGATCAACTGTGTTGCAATCACCACCTTCGAGACCGTATTTGAAAACAAAACGATCAGCGCTTACACCTTCTTTTTCAACAAGGTGATTGATGATAGCATTTACACGATCCCAACTTAACTGCTGATCAGATTTGCTTGAAGCGCAATATCCTGTTACAGCTACGCGGCACTCAGAGTTATCTTTCATTTTCTGAGCTACAGAAGCAAGCATTGCTTTTGCGTCGTTGCTCAGTGTTACTGTTTTAGCTCTGAAAGTAATGCTAGGTAAATCACCGATGTTACATTTTCCTTTAAGACCGTACTGCATGATAGAGTCGATCAGTTTGCAACAATCTGGTGGAGGACATTTACCAACACCATCAGCATCTACTGGCTGACACTGGGTTGGAGTGATCAGTTCCTTATCTTTTGAATCCGGAACACCATCACCATCAGTATCGCGGCTTACACCATGAGCGTCAACCGGAGTACCTGCAGGGGTATTTGGTTCCTGGTCAAACTGGTCAGTGATACCATCGCCATCTCCATCATCCAGGATTGGTTTTGGAAGTTTCATGTGACGAGGCTGGTTGATTTCGTTGTAAGCATAATCCAATGGATTAATCCACCACAATGGTTCAACAGATTTTGCACCAAGTGCGATATTCAAACCAACTGATAAAAAGTTAGCCCAGTCATTATCACGCGTTTGTGCGGTGAAATTACCCGGACCGTTTTCCTGCCACTGCTGACCATCTAACAGGTCAGTTTTAGCGATGGTAACTTTATCTTCGATTGCAAGGCTAAGTTTCTTGTTAAGTTTGAAAGCAACACCTAAACCAACATTAACCATTGGTTTGAAAGGCTCTCCGAATAATTTTGGCTGAGATTTGTCATCATCAGGCTGAGATTCGTAATCACCATCGGTGAAATCCTTCAGCGCTTTGCGGATATCTTTCCTGTCTTCGTACTGGAAACCAGTAGACTGGTAACCGGCGAAGCCTGGTAAAGAAGCGAAGTTGTATGGAGTGTTACCGTTTAATGCGTCGATCTTAGTATCGTAGATCAGACCACCGATACCGGCAAGTGCATAAAAATTAAATCCTGTTTTAGCCCTGTGAAAACGGATGTTATTCAAGGTAAATACACCCTGAACGGCCAGTTCATACATATTCGTTTTGTAATTGTAGAAAACCGGACCGCCAGTTGGGTTACCTGCAGTCACATATCTTGACCAGGCTGAGTTCTTAGTATATGATGTAGAGGGCTGAAAGTTCATACCCTTAGTTGTAGCATATTGTCCTTCAACTCTCAATGAAACAACATAACCCAAAGCCTTGCGCCAATGTAAACCAGCTCCGAATCCAGGGAAACGGCTTCTTACATCTCCGGCAATGCTGGAAACACCTACCTTAATACCCAGTTCAGATTGATTCCTGGGCTTAGCAGGGAAAGGATATGCGTTATTCATGAATTCCGTGTGCTGGGGTAATCTTTTTGAGGGGACGACAGAAGAATCCAGGACATCATAACTGCCACTGCCACCACCGATCTGGGCAAAGCCACCAGATGCCACTAAGCACAGTAAGCCGACTAAAACTGAGAACTTTTTGCTTGCCATAACTAATTTTTATGTGAAGGATTGAGAATGCTAAATGCATTAATTTGTGCAAAAATATCTATTCGAACCTAATTAACAAATTTTTTTAAGCAACTGATCATTGATTATTAATAGGTTTCGTGATTTTAGACACCATTTCGACCAAATAAGTTGCTTGGAAAATTAACTTATAATTACAGTATTTTGCCCTACCATTTTCGTTCCATGAAATTATCACAATCGTTGTTACAAGAGGAGTTACCGGTGTTCGAAAAGAAGTTTAAGGAAGCGGTCAAAAGCCAGGTACCACTTCTTGACCGGATAATGCAGTTTATTGTGAACAGGAAGGGCAAGCAATTGAGGCCGATGTTTGTTTTTCTCGCCGCCAAACTTTGCGGCAATGTAAATGAATCCACCTACCGGGCGGCATCCCTTGTTGAATTATTACATACCGCTACCCTGGTTCATGATGATGTTGTTGATGAATCACTGGAGCGTCGGGGTTTTTTTTCCACATATTCTCTCTGGAAAACAAAAATTTCCGTTTTGGTTGGGGATTACCTGCTGGCGAAAGGACTTTTGCTTTCACTTGATCATGATGATTTCCGTATTCTCCAGATATTGTCGAATGCAGTGAGATTAATGAGTGAGGGTGAACTCCTCCAGATTGAAAAATCGCGTTCACTGAATCTTGATGAAAGTATTTATTATGAAATCATCAGGAACAAAACGGCTTCATTGCTTGCTGCTGCCTGTTCTGCCGGGGCCTACTCTACCTGCCATGATGAATCAATTGCTGAAAAAGTCAGGTTGTTTGGGGAAAATGTCGGTATGGCTTTCCAGATTAAAGACGATCTTTTCGATTATGGTGCTGCTGATATCGGAAAACCCACCGGTAACGATATCAAAGAAAAGAAACTTACCCTACCATTAATATATACACTTAACAATGTTGACAGGTCAACCCGGAAAAAACTTATTTATATAATTAAAAATCAGAATAAGGACGCAGAAAAGGTAAGAGAGGTGATTCAAAAAGTAAAGGAAACCGGCGGCATTACATATGCAGAAAATAAGATGTTTGAATACCGGGACGCTGCCCTCTCATTGCTAAACGAATTTGAAAACAAAGAAGTAAAAAATGGATTGGAAGAATTGGTGAGGTTCACCACCGACCGTAGTTATTGAAATCAGCACAGGCCAGGCATGAAGAAAAGATGGAATATTATAGAAGGAAATGAGGAAGGCGCCTTAAGGCTGCAACAGGAACTGAAAATCCATCCTGTATTGTGCCGTATTTTAAACCAACGCGGCCTGGATACATACGGGAAAGCAAAAACCTTTTTCCGGCCAGCTTTAGAGGATCTTCATGATCCCTGGCTCATGAAAGACATGGACCTCGCCGTGGCCCGTATTCTTAATGCGATAAGAATTGCAGAAAAGATCCTGGTATTTGGTGACTATGACGTTGATGGCACCACTTCGGTAGCTTGTATGTACCGTTTTCTTTCAAAAATTGCCCCGCTTAATACCATAGATTATTATATACCACACCGTTACCGCGAGGGATACGGTGTTTCAAAAGCAGGTATTGATTTCGCCGCAGCCAACGGGTTCACCCTCGTTATCTCGCTTGATTGTGGAATCAAGTCAGTCGGGCTGATATCCTATGCAAAAGAACTGGGTATTGATTTCATCATCTGCGACCATCATACCCCTGATCCCAAACTTCCGGAAGCTGTCGCGATACTTAACCCAAAGCAGGCAGACTGTAACTACCCCTTCAAGGAACTTTGTGGTTGTGGGGTCGGCTTTAAACTGATAACGGCCCTGGCAAAGGAAATAGGGCTTGAAGAAGAGACCATATATGACTATCTCGACCTTGTGGCCACCGCCATTGCTGCTGATGTAGTTCCGTTGATGGGTGAAAATCGCGTGCTGGCTTATTTCGGTCTTAAAAAAGCAAATGAAAATCCCAATTTCGGCATCATGGCGCTTAAAGAATTAAGCGGCTTTGATAAAGAATTGTTTATCACTAACCTCGTTTTCCTGATAGCTCCAAGAGTGAATGCGGCCGGGAGAATGGATGATGGCAAAAAAGCGGTCCAGCTTTTTATAGCCAGTGAACTGCATGAAGCAAAGTCTTATGCTGAAATGTTACACACCGATAATACCGAAAGAAAAGAAGCAGATAAATATATAACAGAACAGGCTCTTGCCATGATCCTGGAAGATACGAGCATGGTTGCAATGAAATCTACAGTCGTATATCAATCGCATTGGCATAAAGGAGTTGTTGGTATTGTAGCTTCCAGGCTGATCGATCATTATTACCGTCCCACGATAGTACTTACAAGATCAGGTGAATATGCAGCCGGATCTGCAAGATCTGTTGCAGGTTTTAATGTTTATGAAGCATTGCAACAATGCGAGGATTTGTTGCTTGGATATGGCGGGCATTTCTATGCAGCGGGAATGACTTTGGAGATTGATAAGATTGATGCCTTTCGTACCAGGTTTGAAGAAGTTGTTTCAGCCAGCATTACCGCGGAGATGCTGGTACCGGAAATCGTGATAGATGCAGAAGTTAAACTGAAGGATTTGACAAAGCAGTTTCATTCGATCATCTGCCAGATGGAACCGTTCGGACCTGAAAACATGCGCCCGGTTTTCCTCGCGCGCAATGTGATGGATACAGGTTATTCGAGAATTGTAAAGGATGCCCATATCCGTTTTTCTATAAAGCAGGATGAATATATTTTTGATGGTATCGGTTTTGGTATGGCAGATAAGTTTTCGTTGCTGCAATTAAATCACCCGATTGATATTGTTTTTACGCTGGAAGAAAATGAATGGAACAATGAAAAAAAATTACAATTGAAGATTATTGACTTCCGTTTATCCTGATTTAAAAAACCCTGCACCTTATAAACGGTTCTGATCAAATGAAATTCAAAGAATATCTAAAATACTTCCGCTTCATTCAAAAATACTGGGATTTTCAACTTGCTGCCTTCACGATCTATCATGAAATTATCGGTGAAAAAAAATATGGCATTGATACCACTGGTACTGAACCATTATGGCAATATGATATTGACGAAGAAGATCTCGCTGATGCCGAAGCTTATCAGCCTGCCAGTTATTATATACTTGAAAAGTTACTTGACTCGCTCCCCGCAGAATCCAAATCGGGTCGCATTTATGACTTTGGCTGCGGAAAGGGTCGGGCATTGGCGGTAGCCATGGCTTATGGTTTTAAAAAGTTAACCGGCATTGAAATAATCTATGAGCTGGCCAAAGATGCAGAAAGTAATATCCTTAACTGCAAATTCTATAAACAAGATGTAAGTTTTACCATCGTAAACAACCGGGCACAGGATATGACCATCACCGATGATGCCAAGGTATTTTTGTTTTTCAATCCCTTCAAGGAAAACCTGATGGCCGAAGTAATTGATAATATCATGGAGAGTTATCAGCGATCACCCCGAAAGATCTTTGTGGTGTACATCAATGATGTTTATAAAGATCTTTTTTTCGATAAAAATTTCCGGCAGATTTATCATATCCAGAAACTTACTTATCTCCAGGGTACAATGCTTGAGTTTGATGGCAAATCGAAACGGCAAGGAGATTATGATCAGTTAAGCCAGATCAAACAATAATAAGCCAGATCAAACGATGATATGTATTGGTTCCCATTCGCATTGAAATCGAACTTATCATTGAGTTTAGAAATAAGTTTGAATTTTACGATACATGCCAAATCCAAATGGATAGCGATATGATTTTTTAATCAATTCAGGCTATAGAACATTTTGGAGGTCCCTTCAGTAGAGATGAGCACTGAATCATTTATGACTCTGGCTGGGACCATTTTATTTTCATCAAAAAGCCCCTGTAGCGATGAATATCTTAAGTGCTGACTAATCGGCAAATTGATATATTGCAAAAGGCCTGAATCCTTCAACAAATCATGTTTGTCGTATTCCAGTTTACCCTCAGGCTTGTATATTGTAAGTTTAACAATATTCCCTTTATAATCGTACTCCGCTTTATGCCTTAGGGAATATATTTTATTGTTTAACTTAATTTCTGCTTCCGGTGAAAAAACATATCCAGTCTGCACTTCAATTCCCATTGATATTGAATTGACACTTCGTTCCTGAATTTGAGTCTTACAGGAAGTGTGATTTAGCAATATAAATGCGAAGATTGTCGCGATTAATTTCTTTTGGCTATTCATCTTCTATTCGTTTTCTATGATTTCCTGCATTACTCTTCAACTTTTATTATTTGTGAAACCTGAAGTGCCTGCGCCATTTTGGTCTCAAAGCGATACTCGCCAACTTTATCAGGAGTAAATTCAAAATCAATAGTTGAACCATGACCGGCACGTTGACGATCCGCATCTTTTACTTCATGTGCACCATAAAGCTGGCTGTTCATAGAAGGCGCGATAATAGCAGTGGGAATTAATTTTTCAGTGGTATCCTTGGCCGTATATAGGAGGGTCTTTTAAACACCGCTTTAATTGCTTTCAAATAAGCATCGCCATACTTTTTTTCAGGTAATAAATAACTTCCCTCCGTCCATTCATTCCAGGAATTCAAGACTACGATTTTATGTTTTGGATTATAAGTATCTAAAAATTCCTTTGCTTCCTGCAATTGCGTTTGAAAGGAAGCTGGCGTGTTTCCGGTGAATACCGGCGTCCACGGATAGTCGCCCATTTCGAACTTATCACTTTGCATACAACGCGGACTGGCATCCCATCCCATAGATATATTTGGTGTATAAAGAACATCCGGAAAATCTTTAATGAACTTTTGCCAATAAGCCTTTGATTCTGCAAAAGGCTTTTCCACTGGTATAGTTGGAAACCCATCTCTTTGCGAAGTGGTATAATGGTGCAGATAGCAATAAGTAGATACGCTTTCTGTATTCAGATTTTTAAGCATTTCTTTTGAATCTACCGGTGCCGACGGACCGGAAATGGTTTTCACCATATTGTCATTTACCATCCAGCTCATAACATTAAGATGGACACCTGGAAATCCTGCTTTTTTTGTTTTTTCATCGAGCAGTTGTATGGCTTTTTTCGCTTCGTCGATACCACCAAGACCATTGATAAATGTTATGATTTCGTAAATAGAAAAATATGGCTTGTCATCTATCTTCCAATAGTTTGGTTCTTTAAAATATTTTTCGACAATATAAGTAGAGATAGTATCCCAAAGTTCTTTACTTATTTCACCTTGAGTAAGCGGTATGCGACTCTTGTCATAAGTGGCGGGATGGATATTGAGCCAGTCGTGATTGGCCCACATCAGCGCAAACTTCAAACGGTTACGGTTAGGCGCTTTCAGAAACCCCTGCTCCAAACCTTCCTGAAGATATTGTCCCGTGTTGCTGTACCAATACCAATCATAAATAAAACAATCGATGTTATTGTCAGCAGCAAGGTCTATTTCTTTTGCAGCCCATTTAGGGTCTGCTTCATTAAAGTATCCCCAGGTGGGTACTTTTGGTTGTTCATGGCCTTTGAAACGTGGTTTGGCAGATTTCACCAGGTCCCATTCTGTCCAGCCCCTGCCGTGCCAGCGGGAATTAATGCTATCGGGATGGTAATTTGGGAAGTAATAAACAGCCACTTCATAATCTTTTTTACTTTGTGTTTTTACCGGTGGAGTATTTTGGGCAGTTGCACAAAAAATAAAAGACATAAAAAATGCCACTGCTACAGCTAATTTCTGGTGCATATAATAATTTGTTGAAGGAAAAAGACTTTTCACCTTCGTTGAACATTTCCTACTTAAACATTAATGTATTGATATAAACATTAATGTATTTTAGTATTTTGTTTCCGAAATATTAAAAGTATCTAATTTTATTGCGATTGTTTGCAACTTTAATATTGAACCTGTTCAGGATGGAGTGTTAAGCGCTTGAAGAGCTTAAACGGAAAATGGTCTTCGGTTTTTTAAGCAGCCGAAGCCTGAGATTTTATTTGAAGCGTTTTAATATATATTCTATTTCGTCACCGCTTTGTACAACATGGTCCGGCTGTACACCTTTCTGCTCCCATGATCTTTCTGTGCCGGGTATCGTTGGTGCGGCAGTCGATACTGAAACATAAATATGGTCATTAACTACGTACCAGGAATTCATATTTGCCGCGCCGGCTGAAGGCTGTCCTATGATCGTGGCACGTTTACAGTTTTGTAAAGAATAGGCAAACGCCTCCGCAGCCGAGGCAGTTCCCTTGTTGACTATAATAAATAACGGATGATCGTACCTTTTCTCTGTCAGCCATAAAACAGTCTGCTCCAATCTGCTTTGCCCGTTCCTGGTTTTAAATTCAAGTAACGGCGTGTTGCCGGGCAGGAAAAAACTTTGCAGCACTTCACCCACTTCACTACCACCACCTCCGTTGTTCCTCAGATCAATTATCAGAGCCCTGGTATTGCTGACGAACTCCATGGTGGCATAAAGAACAGGTAAGCTCTTTGCCGAGATATTGATCTCAGAAAGTTTTATATAACCGGTATTGTCTTCCAGTACCCTGACTTCACTGAAACCGAAATTCTTTTTTATCGCTGCCGCTCCGTAATAAAAAGGATCATAGCTGAAAGCTGCAGCTTCATTTGAATCGGGCGTATCTTTTTGTGCAAGAAGCAAATCTTTTACTGTCTGCGGGTCATTTCTGACATACAAATGACCATCATGGCTGAAACGCTGAAGGCATTGTGTCGTAACTGAATCAAATGCTTTCCAATTGGCGATCCTGTCAAAACGCCCGTTGCGATATTCCTGTAAAATATAGGTGGCAATGGTTTTTCCTTTTGCTTCAAATACATAGTTATTCTCAATGAGTTTTGCGATCGAGGATATAGCTGCATCCATTTCTTTTTTTGACAGGTTTTGAGCACGGCTGCTCACTGAGCTCATCAAAGTTATCAGGATAATAAAGGCAAAAATTCGTTTCATGTGATTGATCAATAATTTTCACAAGGATATGATATCAGAGCGGAAACGAATTGTACCGGATTAGCATTATATCTTTTTATACCTGTTAGGTAAAAAACCGGTTGTTTGTTTGAACACCCTGATAAAATGACTTTGATCGAAAAAGCCGCATTCATAGGCGATGTCCGTAAGGGACCGGTGGGATTGCCTTATCAGGGCTGTCGCTTTTTCTATCCTGATTTTCCGGATGTATTCACCCAGCGTGCAAAAAAAATATTTTGGAAAACATTTTGAGATCGTCACCGGGTGTACGTCAGCCAACCTGGAAAGTTCCTCCAGGGATATATTTTCGTTCCACCGGTCATTAATTATTGCAGTGACTGTTTTTGCCCATTGCGGTTGACTGGCTTCTAAATTATCAACGGGTGTCACTGAGAGGAAATGAATTAATAAAGCATGAATAGCGGTGGGCGAATGCTCATCATTGGTCAGGCATTCCCGGTAAGTTTTCAGGAGGGTAAATTTTGCACGCGCTTGATTTAACGCAGTGGAGTTTAAAGTGGGTTTGGCAATATCATAGGCTGAGAAAAAACGATCGTGGATCTCCATGTTAATATTCCTGGATGGATGCAGGGTATTGAAATTCCTGTGTAGTTCGCCACCGGTGTAAAAGAGAATTTGTCCCGCAGTAGCTTCCGACTCGCGGCTTTCCCTTTGCTCCATGTTACCACCCTGTACGATCAAAGTGATGTGAACATTATCATGATAATGCCAGCCTTCAAAAACTTTGCTATGGTATTCTGTTTCGCTGATAAGCACACCATCTGCATCCCAGCTTCTTTTATTGGAGCCAAGGTATTTTCCAGTTGTTAATTGAAGCATAGCAGATCAAGATTGTTCGACAATAATTGTTGCTGATCTCTAATTGTTACTGATCTCTAATTGTTACTGATCTCTGATGCCGGACGCCGGTAAATCCATAAAAATACCATAACATTATATCTCACCGGGGCTTCAGCATCCTGTTAATATTTTCCCTAAAATATCTCAGTCTAATACATCTTCTTTCAAATGGTGGGAAAGATTGCAAAGCGATCAATAACAGATAAAGAAATGCGCAAATACTTCAAAAGGCAAAGGCCATCTCCTGTTTGGGATGGCCTTTGCCTTTTGAATATAATCACTATGGATTTTTAAGCTTCCGCTGGTTCGGTGCTTGCTTTCTTATCTCCCATCAATTCAACACTCCGGTTGATAAATGAAGTCAGATTGTTTCCTTTCAACAGCCCCTGCGATAACAATGCAAGGTCAGCGAGGTTACGAACCACCTTGTCTTGTTTTTCTTTATCGGATTCACCAAGGATTTGTTGATAGATCGGGTGATTACCATTAACAGTCAAGGTTACTTCATCAGGCATGTTCGCATAAAAACTTCCCATAGGTCCGCTTAGTGCCGCCATGTCTTTCATTCTCCGCATAAATTCAGGACGTGTTGCAAGAACCGGCGGGGTATCAGGACTTAAACCTTTAACCTCGATAGTTGCATGAAGTTCACCTTTCTGCTGTTCGAAGATTTCTTTCAGTTTATCTTCTTCTTCCTTACTCAGCACTGAAGCTGATGATTCCTGTTTGTCGATCAGGTTATCAGCTATGTCAGCATCCACCCTCACAAAATGAACTTTCTCCCATTTAGATTCCATTGTGTTGATGAAGCTTGCATCAACAATGGTATCAAGTGTTACCACTTTATAACCTTTTTGTTTTGCAGCCTGCACATAACTGTCTTGCTGAACGGGATCTGTAGTATATAAAATTACGAGCTGACCTTCCTTATTTGTTTGAAGCGCGGTGGTCTCGGTGCGGTATTCTTCCAGCGTAGAAAACTTTTGTTTATCGCTATCCGCAAATATGTGAAACTTGTTTGCCCTGTCAAAGAACTTGTCATCGGTCATCATACCATATTTGACGAACAAGCCAAGGCTATCCCATTTATCTTCAAATTCCTTCCGGTCTTTGTTGAAAATTTCTTCAAGTTTATCAGCTACTTTTTTAGTGATATGGTTGTTGATCTTTTTTACGTTTGGATCTCCCTGCAGATAACTCCTGCTAACATTCAGGGGGATATCCGGGCTGTCGATCACACCTTGTAACAACATCAGGAATTCTGGAACAATATCCTTAACTTCTTCAGTAACAAAAACCTGGTTTGAATACAACTGGATCTTGTCTTTCTGAATTTCGTAGCTCTGTTTGATCTTTGGAAAATAAAGGATGCCTGTAAGATTGAATGGGTAATCAACATTCAGATGGATCCAGAAAAGCGGTGATTCATTATAAGGATAGAGTTGTTTGTAAAACTCCTGGTAATCTTCAGTGGTTAATTCTGATGGCTTCCTGGTCCAGGCCGGATTTGTTATGTTGATCTGGTCGCCATCGAAGTTAATCGGCACCGGCAGAAAACGGCAGAAACGTTTCAAAATTCCTTTGATACGATCTGTATCAAGAAACTCTTTGCTTTCTTCATTGATATGCAAAATAATATCGGTACCGCGTGTTTCTTTAGTAGTGTCCTCGATGGTATAGCTCGGGCTTCCATCACACTGCCATCTTACTGCTTGTGTATCTGTCTTAAATGATTTTGTAATTACTTCAACGTTATCACTCACCATAAACGCTGAGTAGAATCCAAGACCGAATTTACCAATGATGGCATTTTCGTTTTGCCCCTTGTATTTTTTTACAAATTCTTCTGCACCACTGAAGGCAACCTGGTTGATGTACTTCTCAACTTCCTCGCCGGTCATACCGACACCTTTATCAGAGATGGTGATCGTTTTGTTTTCGATATCCAGTTTCACTTCAATGCTCAGATCATCTCCTATTTCACCTTTAACTTCGCCAAGGGTACTCAGTGTTTTCAGTTTTTGCGTGGCATCCACGGCATTGCTGATCAGTTCTCTCAGAAAAATTTCGTGGTCACTGTAAAGAAATTTTTTAATAATCGGAAAGATGTTCTCCGTTTCAACGCGAATATTTCCTTTTTGCATGAGTGTATTATTTTAGGTTGACTTACCAAAGAAAGTGCCATTCCTAATTTTCTGCCAACCTGTCCGGATTGGGTTTGCTCCCTGGCAAGATTTGCTCCCTGGCAAGATTTGCTGCATGGCAAGATTTGCTGCATGGCAAGAGTGGAAACAGATATTTAGACATCAGTCGTGTATTTTTCTTATCAATCCAGGCCCATTCAGGGTCGACGATACCCAGCAAATCCGAGGTTTTCAAAATGACCGCTATTTCAGTCAATCCCCCCTACTTTGACTGAAATCGCGGTCATTTTGAAAAACACCGAGATTCACTTACCCCAGCCACCAGGGCAACTCTGATAAAAATTGAATCCCGATAGCAATTGGGGAAAGAATCAAGAATTAATTAAATGGGAAAGGAACAAAAAGCTGATAGTAGCCAATCCCGCAGGTGTGGGACTAACCAACGTCATCAGGAACCACTCCGCATACAATGTGGGGTACTCCCATACAATGTGGGGACAGAAACCGGTGGAAGATCCCGAATGCCATTTTCCCGGTACGAAGAAGGAAGCGGGGAAGAAGCTGAGGAAATAGCTTTGCCATTTGCGGGCAGAACCTTACCTTTGCAGCCCGAATTATAAAAAATTATTAATTAACCAAAAACAGGGAAATGAGCAACTACGAATTGATGGTGATTTTTACCCCTGTGCTTTCTGACGACGAATTCAAAGCGTCTCAGAAAAAATTTACCACTTTTATCAAAGATAACGGTGGCGAAGTTACGCACGAGAACCCCTGGGGACTAAAATCACTGGCGTATCCCATAGCCAAGAAAACCACTGGTTTATATTGGGTTATGGAATATTCAGCGCCAACCGACTTCAATGAGAAGCTGAAAATTCAGCTTCTGCGTGACGACAATGTGATGCGTCACATGTTCACTGTGCTCGATAAATACGCCGTCGAGTACAATGGTAGAAAGAGAAGTGGTGTAACTTCAGGAACCGAAAAAACGGAGGCATAAGTCATGGCAAAACCTAATGAGATTAAGTACCTCACGGCTATCAAAACCGAGAAACCGAAAAAGAAGTACTGCCGTTTCAAGAAAATGGGCATCAAGTACATCGATTACAAAGATGCAGAGTTCCTAAAGAAATTTATTAACGAACAAGGGAAGATGCTGCCAAGGCGCATTACCGGTAACTCTCTGAAGTACCAGCGTAAAGTGTCACAGGCAGTTAAGAAAGCGCGCCAGATGGCTTTACTACCTTATGTCACTGACCTTTTAAAGTAAGCTAACATGGAAGTAATCTTAATAAAAGATGTTGATAACCTGGGAGCCGCTCATGAAGTGGTGAAGGTTCGTAATGGCTATGGCCGTAATTTCCTTATTCCGCAGAAATTCGCTATTGAAGCAAACCCTTCCAACCGTAAACAGCTGGAAGAAAAGCTTAAGCAACTGCGTAAGAAAGAAGAAAAAATGCTGGCTGAAATCAACCTGGTTATCGCGAAGTTGAAAGACGGAGCAATTAAACTTACTGCTAAAACAGGAACAAGTGGCAAGATCTTCGGTAGCATTACCTCGCTACAGATCAGCCGCGCAATCCGCGAGCAGAAAGGTTATGAAATCGACCGCAGAAAAATAACCATTCCGGAAGAAGTTAAGGAACTCGGAACTTATAAAGCAACTATTGATTTCGCAAACGGTAATTCAACCGAACTCGAATTCGAAGTAGGGGCTGAGTAATTTTTCCTCATAATTTTTGAAAACCCATGATATCCGTCATGGGTTTTTTTTATTGGACTGAACTCAAGCTTGATCTTTGCCCGGAATTAGCCGGCCAGGTAGCAGGCGTTTTGCCAATTGGTGACGTTGGTGCAACAGCAAACAGCATCCTGGGAGTGCTAAAACCAAAGCTTTCACTTAACGAAACCCAAACTCCCAGGGTATTGGAGGCTGTCACCGGTTTTCTTCAATCAAAATCCGGTATTCTAGACCTGGCAACCTCCAACCCTACCGGTTATGCGACGAAATTCGGGGGAATCAAAGACAAACTTTTCAGTACTTTAAAGACAGCTTTAACCGCAAACCAATTCAAAAACATGTTATCGCTGAAGCCAAAATCGAGCTCATCCGGTGATGTTTTGAGCCACTTATTTTTCTAACAATCCATAAATGTTTTTTTAAAGTCTATTTATTTGGAGCGAACATAATTTTGTTGTATTGATATTTGTTGTATTGATAAAATTATTCTATATCTTCGGTTCTGATTAATGGACTTAGTTCTCGTGTTCTGCAAACCTTACCTGATTCCTGGTTTCTTCAGTTCAAGTGTAACTACTGTCATTGTCGGATTTCAGAACATTTTAAATTTTTAGTTACAATGAACATTTACGTAGGGAACCTCTCCTGGCAGATGACCGACGAGGATTTGAGAACCCTTTTTGAACAGTACGGTTCAGTTACATCAGCAAAGATTGTTAAGGACAAAGTAAGCGGACGCAGCAAAGGCTTCGGTTTCGTAGAAATGCCTGAAGACACTGAAGCTCAAAATGCACTGAGCAGCCTGTACGATTCAGAAGTATTGGGAAGGAAGATCATCGTGAACGAAGCTCAACCAAAACCACAAGGTGGTGGTGGCGGTGGATTCAAGAAAAGAAGCTTCGGTGGCGGCGGTGGCGGCGGTAACAGCGGCGGCGGCGGCGGTTATAAAAAAGGTGGCTTTAACCGTGGCGGTGGCGGCGGTGGCTATAACAGGGATTATTAATCTTCAACGATACATCTTTGTTTCAAAATCCTTTCTCTCACGAGAAAGGATTTTTTGTTTGCAGACATATCCGACATGTTATCTCTTAGACATATCCTATATGTTATCTCTTTGTGAAGATCCGAAAGTTTCCGACACTCGGTTTTCAGTCCAATCTTAAGTTATTTCAGCAATTTTTGATATAAATTAATGTCCGCCTGCCGATTTCTGACCTTTCTGCCTATACATTTTCCTATTTCCGACTCGGAATAACCATATCTCAAAAATGCTAATCTGAGAGTGCGGATTTAATATTCATTTAATACCCAATTACCTTAAATAATTCTTTAAATTCGATCTAAAGACAGGTATCAAAACGGGATGAACGGAATGGTTTATTCGGGCATTTTTTTTTCAGGATTTCTCCTAAAGTAATGATAGGCATAGCATTTGCATACATGTAAATCCTGTATTTTCCTTTCCGGGCCAGTATTATTCCCGCTTTATTTTGGTATTGACATGATATATTGATTTTTGAAGTTTTGTTTAGTGTATATGTCGCAGGTATATTGGTTTTTGTCGGCAAATGGCAAAACAGAAAAGAATCTAAGTTTTGTACAACTTTGACTACTTAAAAATTATTTGAGTTTCACGGCGCTGCCTGGTGATGTTCAACAGATATATCGAAGATTTGACGGTTGTTTGTCTGGCTATTAAACTTTACTGAACTGTTGTTTGTTATTGCTGTTTTATCGTCCAACAAACAACACTGTTTACAATTTACATGAGTTGTGGATTTCATCTTTCGGTTCATCAATCGAAAAACTTCCCGACCGGTAAATATTTTGTGAGAGTTGAATAAAAATCAGGTAGAGCCTATGTTAACAGTGATTATCCCGGTCTTAAATGAAGAGAAGACTATCCATAATGTTGTCACCTTCTGTCTCAAAAACAGCCTGGTGACCGAGGTGATAGTGGTGGATGATAAATCGGAGGATAATACAGTTGAAATTGCCCGCAAAGCCGGGGCAACCGTTATTATCAGCGAGGTCCGCGGCAAAGGGATTTCAATGAAGGATGGAATAAAAATAAGCCGGAATGAATTACTCATATTTCTTGACGGCGACATCGATCCATACCCGGAAAACACCATTGCCGACCTTGCGAAACCGTTGATAGACGATGAAGCAGATTTTATAAAAGGAACATTTGCTCGGAATGCAGGTCGTGTAACTGAACTTGTTGCTAAACCGCTGCTTACTATTTTCTATCCTGGCCTTTCCGGTTTTACTCAACCGCTCAGCGGCATGATAGCCGGTAAAAAATCGTTCTTTGATATGATCGATTTTTTTAATGACTATGGAGTAGATATTGGAATACTGATAGATATGTACCTGATGCAGGCGAGGATCAAGGAAGTCAATATCGGGTATATTGAAAATAAGAGCAAGCCCTGGGAAGCCCTTGGTAAAATGAGCAAGGAAGTTTCGAAGGCCATCATTTCCCGGAGCCAGCGAAGACAATCGGGGCAGATCAACGAAGAAGAAATTCATTCCGTTGAAACCATCAACCGGGAAATGAACAAAATATTAAGGGAGAAGTTATCCGTGTTTCATAAGATGGTAATCTGGGACATGGATGATACCATTTTGAAGGGCAGATTTATTGATGAATGTGCCCGGATTTATGGGTTTACTGCAAAACTGGAAGATCTTCGAAGCAAGGAAAAAGATCCCATAATACTGACAAAAAGAATAGCTCTTTTACTTGAGGGAAGAACAATGGACGAACTGTTACAGGTTGCCGGACAAATTGCCATGGTGGAAGATATCAAAGAGGTGGTGAAGGAATTAAAGAAAAAGGGATATATCACCGGCATTATCAGCCACAGTTACAGCCTGATTACCAATTACCTACGCCAAAAAATCGGGGCCGATTTTTCCTATGCGAATCAGCTTGAATTTTTTGATGGGATTGCGACAGGTGAAGTGAACCTTCCCTCCTACTTTTTCGGCTCTCCTGAGAGTGTCTGCGGCCATGCATATTGCAAAACCAATGCACTCCAGTACGCCTGTGAAAAATACAATGTACCCCTTAAAAACTGTATTGTAGCCGGCGACAATTCCGACGATCGGTGTATCGTTGGACATGCTGGCAAAGGGATTGCATTCTGCAGCAAGGACGAGTTGCTAAATACAATTGCTTTTCGTAATATACAGGAGTCGAGTTTTCAAAGTTTATTGAGTCTTGCCTGAAAAAACATTGATCACCACTAAATCTAACGTCTATGCCAAAAACTTTCTACAACCTTCTTGTTCCGGTCGACTTTACTGTCAAAAGTAAATGGGCTATCAGTAAAGCTATCGACCTGGCAAATAATTTTAATTGTAATATTCACCTGGTTCATGTAGTTAGCAGCGAAATTTTTCCATTCATACCGATAGAGGCAAGCAGTATATTTCCCTACGATATCGCGATAGACCTGGATAATGCAAGGGTGAAGCTGGAGGCAATGAGGGATACCTATCGTCATCATATTTGTGGTGGAGGTAGCATAGAGATAAGTCTTTTGCAAGGTAATAAAAGCGAACAGCTGGCAAAATATATTGAGCAATATGAGATGGACCTGGTGGTAGTCGGACTTTCAAGATTCAACCTTATTCACCGGGTTCTTTCATCGGTTTCGATATCAAAGCTCGCAAGAAAAACAAATGTCCCGGTCCTGGCTATACGCTCCAGCGGATTAGTGAGTCATTTCAAAAAAATCGTTTTGCCATTAACCAGTGAAATTCCTGTCCGTCGTTTGCAGCTGGCAACCATGATGGCCAGATCATATCGATCTACGGTTTACCTGGTTAGTTTAAGAAAGGATGCCAACGCAACTGAAAACATCCTTAACAAAGCACTTGAAGTGATACAGAGCCTGTCTACCATACCTGTTCAATGTTTTATGCTGGAGGGGAAAAATCTTGCCAAATCGACCCTGGAGTTTTCCAAAAGAATCAATGCGGATCTTATCATGGCAAATCCTTTGACGGAGTTTATCATGCCTGGGTTCTGGAATAAGTTAACCCGAAAATTGCTTTCATACGATTCTAAGATACCTGTGATTACCATTGATAAAAATGTAGAAAGTAACCCGGTAAATTAAAGTAACCTGGTAAATTAGCGGTTAAAGTGATTAAGGAAAAACGTGTGGATTAAGAATAGCAAAAGTTGAAGAATTCGCTTAATAACGAAAGAAGAAATGGCCAGGTAAAATTTTTATGTCGAAGTTTTCAGCTACCATGAGTTCTCCATCGAGATGAGCAGCAATTGGTTTTTCCGCTGAGATAACAATAGATTGAATTTTTGAAGTCTTTACAAAAGGCAGGCTGAGATGCCTGCCTTTTTTCATCCTTGGCAGATAGAAATATCTTTTTAAAACACTAACAGCTTCTATGATTACCAGGTCAAACTGATTATCGGTTAATGATGACTGTGGTGCCACCATAAAATTCCCGCCAAATCTTGAACCATTAGCAACGGTAATCATAAAACACCTGGCTTTCAAATGCCGGGTTCCTTCGTCAATACTCATACCAAGTTGCTTCGATTTGTATCCCGATAATGTTCGCACTACCGTCCAGTAATAAGCGAGATTTCCCTGTAACCATTTCCGGCAGTTTATAAAATCTTTTACCACAGCACCATCGAAACCTATACCTACCCCATTTATAAAATAACGGCCATTACAGATGCCTGCATCAATCGCATGGGGAACACCATTGATCGCGGTATAAACCTGCTCGCTCAAGCTGGTGTTGCCGTACAACTTCCAGGCGAAATCGTTACCGGTACCCGCCTTGAACAAAGAAATTGGAATTTTTGTATCGGGATAATTGTTCAGAAAATGATTCAGCGTGCCATCGCCCCCTACAAGGAAAATATGCGTGACTGTCTCCAGCTTTGAGGGCCAGGCCTTATCATAAACTGTGAAGATGAATTTTTCTTTTATCAACAAACCAGTGATCTCAGATCTAATGCGGCGGTATTTCCCAGTGCCCGCCAGGGGATTTATAAAAATGGCAATGGTGATTTCAGACATATGTATTTAGCCATCATAAAGCTGCAGGAAGATATGAGATTGTTTGTAATAACTGAAATTGATGAGTCTATTTTACCAGGAATAACTTATTAAAACCGGGGCTTGATGTGTCCCTCACGGCTCCGTCCTGGTCCTTATAGATAAAGTATGCTGCGAGCCCCGGTTTACTTTCAACAAATTTCAAGGCATTGTTTAGCCCCATGACCATAAGGGCATTGTCATAACCATCGGCAGTGATGGCATCTTTTGCGAATACCGTTACGGCGATCAGTTCATTACTGATACTGTAACCGGTTTTTGGATCGAGCAGATGAGATATTTTTTTTCCTTCACTTTCATAGTATCTGCGGTAATTGCCAGAAGTTGTTATGGCCCCGCTATCAATCACCAGCACTCTTTGCATCATACCAAGGTCCCGCTCAGCTGAAACAGGTGATTCAATGCCCACCTTCATTTTTTCATTACCTGGCTTCCGCCCCTTCACCCTGATCTCTCCACCCAATTCCACCACATAGTTACTGATTCCATAAGACTCCAGCAGGTTCGCCAGCATATCCACAGCATA
>NZ_DATHKG010000169.1:0-59895 GCF_035489435.1 Flavitalea sp. | reverse complement strand
GGCTGATGGATATCGGAATCTCTGTAATAAGGCATAGCGTTGAGGTAACTAAAATCAGTTTATTGACATGTTTGCTGTTTAGCCAGAAATAGAAAACAAAACAAGCCAACAAACTATAGAACATCGTATTGCCATTTGTGAAGGAAAAGGTTCCCGGAGGTCTGAAATAACCCAACGCACCCCCGTTAAAGCCGGCACCTTCCATATCGCCGCCGACTCCCCGGTTCACCCAGGCAGATTGTGGACTGTAAAACTGTAAAACGGTGAGTATCGTAATCGGGATGGAGATAACAAGCATCTGTTTACCGATCCTTATAATATCATCACGATCCATAATCTTTCCAATGATAAAAATCAGTGGGAAATGAATGAGCAGGTACCTGGCTCCGAACACAGCGACAAATAAATTCTTATGACCCAAAAATAAAGCCGTAAAAAGACTAATGAAGCCGATCCACACCGTGCTGGCAAGAATGATGTTAGAAGGCAGGATCTTTTCTTTCCAACAAAGGAATATGATATATAGAGCCAGTGGGTCACGAATAATTAATAATGGAGCAGCCAATCCCGGGAGTACCCACTTCCTCAGTGAACCCTCAAATATGAGGAGTAACACATACAAATAGATGCCCCCTTTGATTAAGGAAACAGACTTGTTTAACTGAATAGCTTCTGCATTAGTTCGTACGAATGGCCCGGGGCCAAAAGTGGTTTTGAATGCAGAAGTAAAATTGTTGGAAGTATAGTTCATCTTAAGCTAAAAAACAGCTTTATTAAGCGTTATTGAGAATTGAATCTGCCAGTTCTCTTCCATAAACCTGCCATGGTCTTAAACGGGCGGATTCCATTGCAGCTTTTCCATTTGCAGCAATTCTTGCGGGGTTACAAAGCAGGTAATCCAGTGCAGCCTGGAGAGATTCAGTTTCACCAGCTGTGGTGAGCCATCCATTATTATCATTTGAAATCAGATCAGGTCCTGCTGTTCTTTCAGTAGTGATAACCGGGGTTCCCTGTGACATTGATTCAGTAATCACTAATCCAAATCCTTCAAATAATGACGGAAATAACAAAACATCACTTTCTCTCATGAGTTTGAGGATATCTTCATGAGGAAGGTTTGAAATATATTTATGTTGATTAAGAGCAGTATCAAGCGCCTTGCAATCATTCGTTGACTTCATACCAACTACAGTGAGTTCTACATAATCTCCCAAAGCGGCAACTGCTTTGAACATATTTGCAATTCCCTTTCTTTGTTCAAGCCGACCCACAAACAATAATTTTAATTTTCGGCTTCGTGTATGGCCGGGGTATTTTCTACCTGGTGTTACATCAGGATAGCCATATGGAATTACTTCGACCGGGGCCAGGTGACCAGTGAAATCTCCCAGCGTTTTTGCAGTAAAAGTGCTTGCAACATAAATCTGGTCGGCAAGCATCAACTCCTGATCTTTCCGATCAAGTTTTTCTTTTGAATCGGTTATGCCTACCAGTGTTTCTGCCCAATCAGGCCATTTGTTTGCTTCCGCTTCTAATAAACGCCACCCGGTTTTCCAATACCCAATCGGAAGATCATAAAAACATCTGAGACCAAGTCGTTTTGCTTGCTGGAATGTTGCAGCAGCTCCATCTTCGTAAGCATAGACTGCCTCCGCCCCATTTTTCTTTGCCCGCTTCAATTCGGCGGCAACATGTTTATCGATACTATGATAAACTGCGTCCACGCAAAACAATCCGGATTCATGTTTAGTGAGAGAAGCATAACCCGCTTTTCCAGAGATTAACCTACCGGTTTCACGCCATGGCCATGTACTTGTCATTGATCTGAGTGAGTGATCAAATCTTCTGCGTTTCAATTCCGACAGCGGAGAAAATGCACTCAATTTATCAAGCCAGTCGCCTTCGAAAGTGGCTATTGATGTATAAAATTGCGAAAGAATATTCGCGCTTTTGAAACCGATTGCTGCCGCCCTTACATTAGCATTGCCGGTTGGATGTAGAATAACTGATTTCATTAAATAGAAGAGAAATATAATCTGAAATAAATGTTTACGCCTTTTCCCGGCGGGTGCGCAGATAAGATGATTTTATGCTGGTATAAAATCCTTTCGCAGCATCAAATAGTTTGTCTATTTGTTTTGACCATATACCTCTTAGATTTTCTAGCCAGATTCCGATGAGTGCGGCAACAACAGTAGACATCACTATTGCAAATACCATTTCAGTTTTACTCTCAGGATGATATCCAACAACGGCACGCCATAAAATCAATAATGGGTGATGTAGTACGTAAATCGGAAAAGTAAGATCGGCTATGGTTCTGAACTTAGTCGAAAATTCTTTTACACTGATACCTGGTACATGAAAAGGCATAACAATCAGTGCTGATGCAAAAAAGAACCCAATGATATAATCACTTAAAAACTGGTTGGAAAAATAAAATGGCTTTCCGCCTAGTGCTTCAGGTAGTCGTGGCACAAACGCAATAGCGAGAATGGTACAACCAAACAAAGCAGCCGATAACAGCCAACCGGTTTTTGAATTTTTAAAGTTGATATGTTTTTTGAATGCCAGGCATCCGGCGATCCATATTGGCATCATCAATAATATTTTCGGTCCCGCAACCAGGGCCGCGACGACTATAATAGCAAAAGATTTCAGGTTGCTTTTTCCGAATATAAATAGTCCAAACAGCACATAATACCAGAATTCATAACTTAAAGACCATAAAGGTCCGTTTACCGGTGGGGCTGCAGACATAAACCCGGCTTCATTCAAAAACAAAGATGAGATAAGATATCGCGGCCATGAAATTCCCCTGGTGTATTCTGCTTTCAATTCAGGCGACACCAGGCTTATTGTTATTTCAACAATCGCTGTGATAACAAGTGCCGGCAGCACCATCGAGGTGAGCCTGCTTAACCTTGCTTTGCTATACTGCAGGGGACCACGGCTATTAATTCCCGTTGTATATGAAATAACATAACCAGAAAGCACGAAAAAAATAATTACCCCGGCATGTGCCCAATCGATACTGTTATTTGTGGGTGTTATTGCCTGCGAAGGGATCCATTGATCTCTTGCATGAAATGCGACCACCAATAAGGAAGCGAGGAGCCGCACTGCATCCAAAAAGATTGAAGTGTAGCCGGCAATTTTGAGTTGGATTATTTTACTCATCAGGGAACCAGGATTTGAATTGCCTTTATATTGAAATGACTTAATTGTTGTAGGCCTGTCGGTAAAATTCGATTGGTCTTAGAAATTCAGCAAGCGAACTTTTAGCAAGCTTAGCCCTTATTAAATAATCGCTATCGTTCATCTCAACAGCAATTTTCATGCACCTGGCAAGATCATTTACATTGCCGGGTTCTGCAACCAGGGCACTTGGCCCACCTGCTTCAGGTAATCCACCATCTTTTGTTACAATAGAGGGAACACCAACACTTCTTGCTTCAATTGGTGTTAGTCCAAGATCTTCCCTGGTGTTCGCCGGCGCCAATAGCCATTTGGCCGAAGACAAATACTGCTTCTTTGTATTGATATCTACAAAACCAGGCATGATGACTTTAGTCAGTCCTAATTCTTTGATCAGATCTTCAACAACCGGTCTTAATGGACCATCGCCGAGAATAGTAAGTGGCCATTGCTCAGTATCAAAAGAATTCTGCTTATATGCCTTTAAGATTTCTTCAATTCCTTTATTGTTGATCCATCTGCCTATAAATAAAAATCCTTTACGCGACTCAGGCGGATGCCAACCCTCAGGAAGATTTGACACGGTAGGGAATGCATCACTGCGAAGTGATTTTTTTCCAGGTTCCCAGGTGTCCCAGACAAACCTGGAGTTGAACCATCTGCGGTAAGCTAGTTTCACTGAGTATTTCCAGAGGAAAGAATGTAAACCGAGATCTTTTCTTCTCCAGTTGTGAACAGTAAGAAATATTTTTTTAGAAAATAATTTTGCGGGAAACACAACGTCTGGCGGGGTATTTTGAACATGTAGTATATCTGCCCATTTTATAAGACTGAATAATTGCTTTGAGTTGCTTTTCACAAAAAAGACCTGGCTACATGCTGCTGTTGAGTTCCTGACAAGATTCTGTTCCTGGCTTTGACCACTCACCAGTTTGAAACATAATCTTACCTCAAATTCCGGCCATTTAGCTGCTGCTTCGGCAATGGTTATCATAAAGGCTTCCATGCCACCATAGCAACCGAGGGTAGAGCCGACAACCAATAAATTTTTGCGAACGACTTTCATGGTTGGGTTAATTCAAATTTCCTGGTTTCCTTATTTGCTGTCATAATTAACAATGGGATCGAATTAATCCTGGATGCAATGTCTGAAAACGAACTATTGAAAGAGCCATATATTTTTGATGTCCTCGACAGACAATACATATCAAGTAAAGCATCTTTCATTCCCTGGAGTGAGTTTCGTGAAAAGTCTTTTTTGTATGTGATGATAATATCACCGAATTCATTTTTAAACCTTTGCTCTGTTTCCGGATCGTCAGTGGACAAATAGAAGTTGATTTCGGAATTCTTCCTGAACTCTCTTTCCACAACATCTATAAATAGTTCTACCGGGCTGTTGCCTATTGCATCTACATGGTCAGTTCTCCGGATATGAAGGCCAATTGTATTTTTTGAAAAGATCTTTGTTCTTTGGTTTACTATTTCCTGCAGTTCACGAACGGGTTGAAATGCGCTATACAGGCTGTTGTTTTTGGTAAACTCCCCGCATGTTTTGATGTAAACATGTTGGAATTTCTTAACAGTACTGAATGCGTCTTTGGATGCGCCCCTCATAAGCTTCTCACCATCATCTTCCTTTACACAAAAATTTATTTGGAAAATGCTGTTGGATATTAGTGCCATTTTTCTTGACCAGGCAGTTCTTTGGTCATTATCCTTAATAAGATGAAAATAAAATGGTTTTTCAATGAATCTGACGTTGCTGATCGGCTGGAATAGATCCTTAAAGGCACAATTGAGCTCAAAGGTTTTTGGCCAGACAATGGTTAATCTCTGACCGGTGGATTCCTTAAGGTCCAGGCCAGATGCTATTACACGCATTCTGTTGGCAAGACCGTAATTTGGTTCTAAATAAATCATTGAACAATATTTTGCTTATAACCGATCCTCCCCGGGATATAAAGTGGATCAAAAGAGTTTTTTTAATCCAGGTTACGAACGCAGGTAATTAATTAACTTTTTGATCCTGCGTTTTCCTGGAATTTGTGATCAATCCATATGACGCAACTAGCATTCTTATGAGAAAAACAAAGAGATTGGTTATAATTGACAACCATAAAATCTGGCTGGTTTGCTTAAGATTAAAAAAATACATACATAGTGCCTGCACCACTATAGTTCCTACAATCACCGAGATGGAATCAAAGCTATATATCCATTTTCGGGATTCGTTCATCTCCCATATTATCCCGTTCATCAGATTTATACCTGAAGCAATGAGCAACAATACTATTTCGGGGGCAAGGTGTTCGTACTTATTCCCCAGGATAATCAAAAATGGTTGAGGAACATAATAACCGAAAAGAATGATGGATAAACAGAACAATAATCCTCCTCCAATAATAGCCGAATATGTTTTGAATAACTTTTCTTTAGGTAAACGTGCTATATAAGGCGCTATCAATACTCCGCCGGCCATACTGAAGACCATATACATTTGTCCTATCCGGCTTAACACCCCGATTTCTGCGATCCCTTCAGTCTCTCCAAATATGGAAGAAAGGAAAACCAATATCTGGCCCTGGAACGCTGTAAAAAGGATAATCGGCGTAATAGGTTTGATCAGGTTCAACATTTCGGTGCGGGTTTGCTGATCGTTAACCGCCTTGTGATCTATATAATCTTTGCCAGCTTTACGTGTTAGATAACCTGTTACAAAAGTATGAATGCTGCCGACCATTGCTGCTATCCACGAGTTTAACACTGAAATGATATTCAAAAGGTATAGAACCGTCAATCGCAATACCCCGCTTTTTATCTGCAGGGCATATAGTTCCTTTATTTTTTGATGCATTCTTAGCGGCGGTGTGTAATAGGATGTCCAGCCTGTAAAAAAAAGGTTTGTTAGTATTGAAATAAGCAGAAGCAGGCTTGTGACAAAGGGCCAGTTTTGCTTATATGTGAGTAACGGAAAAATGATTACACAGGCTATGCTTATTCCTATATAAAGCCTTCTACGATAATACTGTCCCGCTTTAACTAATGAACCGATCCTTTGTTTGTCATGAATTTTATCTCCAACCAAGGCTACAATTGTTCCCGAGAAACCAAATTCTACAAGAATATGTGCACTTGTCTGGAAAGCGAATGCCATCGTGTATTGTGCGTATTGCTCAATTGTGAGCCATCTGAAAAGTAACACACCGCTCAGTAATTGTAATACCTGAACCACAGTTTGGCCCAGTAAGAAAGTACTAATTAATTTAATCCATCTTGAGATCTGTGGTCGTGAATAACCAGGGTATTTATAAAATCGTAAAATTTTCAAAAATCTACACTTTTTGATTAAGATCAGTATCCGACTTTCTGGTTTGCTGTTTTTCCTGCGCGCATTCCAAGTATACAAAGACGAATAAATCTTTTTATACCGCCGATTGTAAAGATTTTGGGTAAATGATATTTGCTATAAAACAGTTGTGATGCTGCTTCGTAATTTTCAGTAGATATAGATTGTCCAACAGCTACTCCAGCCCGGTCTTTCAACCATTTCAATTTGATGCCTAATGATTTGGCCGGCACCGGAAGTTTTTCTATTTCTCTGAAAGCATATAAAGCGCTGTCGTTGGTTTGACTTTTAGAAACAGATACATCGGAGATACGATACTTAGCAACATAATGGTCCTTGAAATACATTTTAGCACCTGTTAACCCAAGTCGCAGGCCGAAGTCAAAATCGCACGCATCTTTTATGTTACGATATCTCAGTTCTCTTGCTAATTCTGTCCTGATAAGAAAAGCATTATTTGGAAATTGCTGCGACATCCCTGCTTCGAGCGAAGTAAGTTTGTTAAGTCCTTCGTATTCTTTTGATCTGTAAAATGACTTATTGTAGAACCTGGATCGGCTTAAAGATACTTCTCCGTTATCAGTCATGATATATTGCTTACCAAATGCAACGTCAATCGATGGTTCGGCTTCAAAACAACCTGCCAGTGTTTCTAACGTGTTCGGGAGTAACATGTCATCATCATGAATCAAGAGGACCTTGTCACCATTTGCTAAATTGAAGAGATTATTTACGTTAGCCGCCTGCCCAAGCCCTGGGCTATTACGATTATATAATAGTGTAACATTAGGCGGCCAGTCAATACTTTCAATAGCATTAAATGTTGAGTCAGATTTTGAGTCGTCTCCAACAATTATTTCGTCTGGCATCAATGATTGTACAAGACATGAATTGATGCATTCACTAAATAATTTTGGACGTTCACAGGTTGGAATGAGTATGGAAATTTTCATGTAAGGCTTTCTTCATTTGTATTATGCTACCCTGGTGTTCAACGCACCTGATGTTTTTCTAGCAGGCCTTTTTGTACTTTCAGTATAATATTTACTATAGCTTTTCTTTTCTTTTGATTTGATGTCATTAAAAAGCAATGAAACATTTCTCAGTGATTTATTTGCCACGAGATCATTCAGGAATTCCAGCTGTTTTTTGCCGGTAGTTTGCTGCCTGATAACATACAAGACTAAATCACTAAGGTTTGAAAGAATTAATCCATCCGTAACAATTCCAACAGGTGGGGTATCAATAAATATATAGTCGTAATCATGTCTGAGACTTCTGATCAGATGGGGCAGTCTTTCTGACAAGAGTAAATCGGCGGGATTTTCGTGAATCTGTCCACAAGGGTAAATATGCAGATCAGGAATGTCTTCAACACTGCGGTATATACTGCCGTAATCGTCGATGTCACCTGATAAGTATTCGGAGATACCTTCATCGTCCTCCAATGAAAAGATGTTACTCAATTCAGGCTTACGAATATCAAATTCAAGCAGTGCAATTTTTTTACCAGGAATAGCACAAACCGCAGCCAGGTTGAGGCTGATAAAAGATTTGCCTTCTCCACTTTCTGTAGAGGTGATCATTACAACTTTGCCGTTTAGATTATTCAGCAGGAAATAGATATTTGATCTGATCAGCCTGAATTGCTCACTGGCCATATTGCGTCCCAGTACGGCAAAAGTTTGTTTGTTCCGCTTGGCAATATGATTGATATCACCGGCGATATGAAGCGAAGTTCTGCTTTTGATATCGCGATGATCCTTAATCTTATCGTTCATGATATCCTGCAGATAGATGATTGCGAAACTCAGGAACAATGCCAGCAAAGTGGTGTATAAAAATATACTGGTTGCTTTCGGCTCTACAGGTCCAATGCCATCTGCCAGGTTTATTTGCTTATAATTAGTAACATTTTTTGCGGTACTTGCAATCGCGGCTTCTTCTCTCTTTTGTAAAAGGTAAAGGTATAAACCCTCAGTAATAGTTTGTTTGCGTTTTATTTCCTGGAGTATTCTTTCATTGTGTGGTATTGAAGAAAGCTGGGAACTGTATTGTGATTTCTGTTCCTGGAAACTGTTTTCCTGGAGACTAAGATTGCGACCAACACTATTCAGACTTTCGAGGATGCTGCCTTTAAGATTACCAAGCTGCGTGTTGAGATCCTGCATTACAGTGCTATTTTCCGCTACAGAGGGCGCTTCTCTTTCTTTTTTTAATTGCAGGTCATTATACCTCGTGATAAGGCTTGAAAGTGTTTCATCATTTAGGCCGAGTGAAGAAGGAACAAGTTTATTTGCATTGGCGGGGTTTGCAAAATAGTCTCTTATCATCCTCACAATTCCTTGTTGAATTGAAAGATCTTTGATCGTTTTGGATACGGTATTTGAATTGTCAAGTGACTGTGTTGACTGTCCTTTCATATCTACAATCTGGTTAGTACCCTGGTAATTTTCCAGATTTCCTTCCACACCTTTTAATTCTTTGGAAATAACCATCAATCTTTCGTCAATGAAGTGAACCGTGGTGTTTGAAAGCTTTGCCCGGTCAGCTTCATCTTTTGCATTTAATTCCTCAACAAGTTTATTTAATACATCCTTACCCCTTTGGAGATTTTCGCTTTTTAGTGAGAGCTCAAGCACACTTGTTTTGCTGTCAAACGGCTTTACGCTCAGGTTTTCGGCAAGATGATCTGCCATCGATTTCACAGAATACCATCTTACAATAAATTCTCCTCCGGCAAGAAGGGAAGGAGCAGGAGTTGAAAAAGCAATATTGTTTCCTTTGTAATTGAAGGGTTTGTTCCAGGCAAATTTTTCAAATTTCGCATTCTCCTTTTTTGATGAACTGATTTCGCCGCCGTTTGAATCAATGTTTCTCAGGTACATTTCGATGGTTGCCCCGGTATCCCTTATTTTGTCGGTGTTCAATTGAAACTGTGCATCCTGATCAATTTCTATATCCAGGAAATTACCTTTTTTATAATAGGCGATATTGAAATTATTCTTAGCAACGGTGGCTTCCAGGAGTGTTTTGGATTTTACTAAAAGGATTTCATTGTTGAGATTAACATCACGTTTTCCCTTCACCGCATTTTCAATTATGTCGGTGGCATTTGCTGAGTTTTCCTCATTTTCTTTGATGAGAATCTGGGTACTTGACAAGTATTTCGGTACAGTATAGCGGTTATAAAAAAAACCTGATCCTATACATAAAATAAGGAAAAACAGGAATAATGGCCATTTGATAAGAAACTTCGTCAAACGTTCCCTTATGGTAGAATTATCAGAGTCTCCACCTGACAGTAATGAATTTTTTCCCGGCATAATAATAAGTTATCTGATCTGTGAACAAGTTAGTTTACTGCAAAAACGATAATCGACCCAATAGAAAGTATTATAGAAGCAATAGAAAAGAACAGCCCGGTTTTGCGCTGAGCTTCCGGATCGACATCAAGATTTTTGAGTTTGTTTTTTGTTGGACTTACGTAAACTATGTCGTTTGGCTGGAGGTAGTATACAGGAGATTCGAATAGTCGCCGGTTTCTCAGGTCAAGCTTATAGGTAATTTTTTTACCGTATTGTTCGCGTATTACTACAACATCGTCTCGTTTGCCGTAGTCAGTCAGGTCGCCTGCAGAACTGATAGCATCTATCACAGTAACTCTATCTGTTTTGAATTTCTGAATACCTGGATTATGAACTTCCCCCAGAACATTTATATCAAATTGGAGAAACCGCACCAGCACCCCTGGATTCTTGACATAATTATTTAGCTTTTCTGCAATTGAAGCCTGTAGTGCTTCAATAGTGAGCCCATCAGCCTTAACAGGACCAATAACCGGGATCTCGACTTCTCCTGCGGCACTAACCTGGTACCCAGGCACTTGCTCCGCATCTTTGGTTGCAGGAAAATTAAATATTGCAGCCTGTTCCTGGTTCATAGTTCGGCTAATGACCTGTATGCTCAATAAATCAAATGGTTGAATGAGTGTTCTTTTAACAGGTGTTGTAGTAGTGTCAGAGCCTTGTTTAAAATAAAGAAAATCATTATTAACTTTCTTTGACGAGCCGCACGAGGTGATTATGACTGCTATTAATAAAAAAGTGATTAAAGCGCCGAATGACTTAAACTTTTGTGTATTCATTATTGATTTAGTGTCTGAAAAAAATAGATATCTGCTATAAATGAAGGCGGATCTCACGCCGTCATTTATTAAAATCGATAAGTGTAAAATAATGGTAGATGGATAAATCGAACGATTATCCGGGACAATTTAGTCAGTAAGTATATTATCCAAGGATGAGCTTTCCCTGGTTGCCTACAAAGAAGCGAAGCTTATCGCTAATGAGCTCAACCTTGTCGAGCTCTACTTCAGCAGACATCATATACCCCAGTGATGGAAGAATGATTTTTACTGATTTGCTTTTTACTGCTATAACCTGGCCGGCATGTTCCATTAAAGGTCCACTGATAATCCGAACCATGTCATTTATGTTAACAGAAGTCTTCTCAAGTTTAACATTGGTATATTCATCAAGGAAACGCCTGATCATGTCAATTTCCAAATCTTTAATAATCGCTGGTTTCCCCAGCCAGTAGACAAAACTTACCACGCCGTCTGTTTTAATCATCTGGAGATGTTCTGCCTGTGAGAGCCTGACAAAAACATATGATGTGAAAAGCGGTTCATGTATGATCTTCTTGCGGTCGGCCCACTGACGCTGCACCTTATTTAACGGACAATAGTTTTCTATGTTTTTCTTACTTAACAAATCAGCAACTTTCTTTTCACAACGTGCCCTGGTGTAAATCGCGTACCATTTTTTTTCACTCATACAGATCAATTTTTAGAGTTAATAATAGAGTGACGAACAAAATTGCTGCTATTCTCTACCTCCAGGCATGGCTCCGCCACGCCCACTTACATGGTCACATGGCTAAAAAATTCGTTAGATGGAAAAAAGTAAAACTGCAGGTGGCGCCTGCGATTCTTCGATAATGAGAAGTAACCTGTGGTTTTATCGGAAGATGGATTAATTGAGGAGACCTGATTGGTCTTGATATTATAAAAGTAAAGCGAAATATCTTAAAGTAAAAATATTTGTTTAAGAACTCAAGTGTTTTCGATGAATTCTTAACGAAAAAATCATATAGATTGTTTATTAATGTAAATCATTTTGTACTGCCTTTTCAGGTCATCTCTGTAATCAGTTTGCAATAATCAAATTTGAAGCCACATTATTATTTCAAGTACAATTTTCTATATGACCATATTCTATATGACATGGCGTTATAGGTATAACCGCCTTATTTTGTATGTATAATGCAATAAGTAGGGGCTGGCAACTAAATCAGGGCTGTATCGTTTACTTTTTATCAATATATTGCCGACGGCTTAAAATCTAATTATCAACTGTAGCGAAACCGTACCGGATGTTGAATACACTTTCAAATCTATTCAAAACAGCGCCCGAATCAATTCCCAATAAACGTAATTCCCGTATTGTGTTTTTCATGGCAATACTTATCAGTTTTGCTATGCTAACCCTCAGGAGTCCGTTTGCGCTGGTGCATCCGCAGTTCTGGGCGGAAGATGGCAGTGTATTTTTCCAGGACGCTTATAATACCGGCATCAGGAGCTTCACAATATCATACGCCGGCTATTTTCACCTGATCCCCAGAACCGTAGCATATTTCACCTATTTATTCGTTCCCCATGCTTACGCTCCGGTTGCTTATATGATTTGTAGTCTGCTGGGATTTATGTTTATACTCTTTTATATCTGGACAAGAACGGGTTTTGATCTGCACGCCCGTTTCCTGATGTGCCTGGCACTAACATTTGTCCCCATTAAAAGTGAGATTGTACTCAACCTGGCCAATCTGCAATGGTACACGGCTGTGCTTTCCTTCATTGTCCTGATTTCCCCTCCGGATAAGAAAAAATTATTGCCGGACTTGTTAATTGTTTTAATTGTAGGTTTAACCGGGCCTTTCAACATCGTATTGCTTCCCGGGATCGCGCTGCTGGCTTTGTTCAATTCATGGAGGCACAAAGACCGGAGAATAAATCCTCTTATACTGATCGTATTTGCAGCAACTGCTGTTATACAGTTGATTTCGGTCCTAACCACACCCACCAGGATCCCGAATAACCTGGGACCGGCAGGCATGCTTCAGCAACTACCTTATGTAGTCTACATACACCTGGCAAATCTGCCCGGCCTGTTAAGATTATATACCGCACAAATTAATTACGCGATATTTTCTGTTCTGTTGATACTCATGGCAGCATGGATATATGCCAGCTTCAGGCAATTCCAAAAAACAAAAGATTTCAGGGTATTGTTCCTGGTTATTTCCGCATTGAGTCTGATTGTGGCCAACTTGTATGGATATGATCTGATCAAAGATTTTTACAGACCTATGATAGTGGGAAGATATTTTTTGATTCCGTCAGTGCTGTTGATATGGTCCGGTATTCTTTATGTTTCCCTTGGCAGGAAAAATTACTTTCCGTTTTACCTTTTATATTTCTGGTACCTGATTATTTTATTAGCGAGATTAGAAATTTTTCAAATGGGAAATGAAAATTTACAAGATAAACACTGGAAAGCGGAAGCTCAAAAGATTAATAACATTAAAAATGATCAATTAATTATTCCGATTAATCCCGAAGGATGGTTTATTAAACTAAATGGAAACAAAACGGACTCATCGTTTAGTAAAGACCGGTAGCTTCAATTATCAGACAATTTGCTTGCTTATCTCATACTTGTTCATCTCATACTTGCGTCTCTCACAATGGACTTTGCAAGTCATATAGAAGTATATTTATTGGGTATAGGGTTCAGTTGAGGATATTTCCTGAAAATTGGTAGCAGGTAAAGGATCTTCCGTTTCCTCCGCCCTGGCATCCCCCTTTGCTTTTTTGAAATCTCCTTTCGCAAAAAACTTTTCAATGAAACAATACATCAGGATGAAGAAATACCTGCTGCCCATTTCTTTGATATGAAGTTTTGAAACACCTTCTTTGCGATTACGCCAGGAGTTCGGAACAACACTATAGCTATAGCCGCGAACAATACTTTTCAATGATAATTCGATGGTAAGGTTGAAATGGGGCGACATCAGGGGTTCGATGCCGGCGATGGTTTCTTTTTTATAAAGCTTGAAGGCATTTGTCGCATCGTTATACCTGGTGCCAATCACCATCCGTATAATGGTGTTCGCAATCCGGTTGATCACCAGTTTATGCAAGGGATAATCGATCAACTTACCGCCTTTTATAAATCTTGAGCCGAATACACAGTCAACATTATCTTCAATCATCCGATGATAAAACCTCACCAGGTCGAGCGGATCATCGGAAAGATCAGCCATCATCACCGCAACACAATCACCGGTGAATCGTTTCAAACCGTACCTGACGGCAAATCCAAAACCATTAGGGCCATTATTTGTATAGTAAACCAGTGTATGTACCTGTTTTTTTAATTCTTCGAGCACCGCAATAGTGTGGTCTTTAGAATTGTCATTCACTACAATTATCTCATGTTCTATCCGGTACTTTTGCAAAGTTTCAAAAAGTTGTTTCACAGTTGCCGTGATGGATTTTTCTTCATTGTGAGCCGGTATAACAACCGATAATTTAAGCATGTCTTATTGTTTGCGTGATAAGTAAGGTTATTTTCCTGTGAATATGCTCTGATCATCAACTCAAAATTGGCTTAAGTTCCTCTTCGTATTCTTTGATCCATTCATATATTTCCTTCATGATTTTTTCAGGCGTATAATCCGGGCTCCAGCCGGTTTTTCCAGTCACTTCCGAATTGTCGGTCAGGTAAATGCGTAGATCGGCTTTTCTGTTTTCTGTTACCTGTGCAATGTTGATTTTATTGCCGCTCAAATCTTCACATATTGTCGTTAACTCTTTCAACGAAATGCTGCAGGGTACACCGCCGCCAACGTTAAATACTTTACCATTAACCGCTGGCATATTATGCATTTCCCAATCAATCAGCCGGAACAGATCATGTATGTGCAGGATATCACGTACCTGCTTCCCCATTCCACCATAGCCATTATACGAAAGATCTTTTTTCCAAAAATGCCGCGCCATCCATAACACGATCACACCCTGATCAACTTTCCCCATCTGCCATGGCCCCGTTATTACTCCGCAACGGTTTATGACTGCGTTCAGGCCAAGCAGCTCGCAATATTCTGTTACAAGCAGCTCGGATGAAAGTTTTGTCGCGCCATACAAGGATCTGGCGCCTTCATAGGGAAATTCGGTTGTGATACCTTTCGCTGATATACCCCTAATGGTTTGTTTGTCACTCAGAACAAATCTCGATTCATTTTCTTCGAAGTTAGCCTGGTCTATCAGTGCATACGGATAGATGCGGCTGGTTGATAGGAAAATGAAGCCGGCCTTACGCTTCAGGGCAAAATTTAAACAATTTATGGTGCCGAGTAAATTGGTATTTATAAGATAATCCGGCGTCGTATCTATCCCCGCGAGCACAGAAGGTTCCGCCGCTGCTTCAATCAGAAAGTCAACCTTGCCCAACTCATCGAAATCCTCCTTATTCCTGATATCACCATGCACAAACTGAATACCTGCCGCCTTCAACCGCTTAAGGTTTAACTCTGATCCGCGACGTTTCAGGTTATCCAGGCAGATAACTTCATATGAAGGATGCGCCTCTTTAATTAAGACAGCCATGTTAGAGCCAACAAAACCGCAACCCCCTGTTATCAATATAGATTTCATCCGTTCAGTATTATTATTTTTTGGCCATTCAGGTGTGTCAAGAACTTCCGGTTTTTATTGAGCTTACCTTAGGCAGTTCTTTTTTGCCATGCTTCCACAATCTGCCGGATCGTTTCCGGCAAGCTGACGGTGATGTCCCACTGTGGATAGTGTTCTTTCATTTTTCTCAAATCACTGTAATAACAGATATGGTCACCCTGGCGGTTTTTATCGAGGTATTCGTATACCTGCGGTTTGCCGGTAAATCCTTCAGTGATGGCAAACGCCTCTAAGATTGAGCAGGTATTTTCTTTGCCACCACCGAGATTGTAAACTTCGCCTACGCGCGGAGCATTTATGAAAGTTTCCATGAACATTGCTATGTCAAGTGAGTGAATGTTGTCTCTAACCTGTTTCCCTTTGTAACCATAAACAAAATATTTTTTTCCTTCCAGGTTACATTTCACGAGGTAACTAAGAAAACCATGCAATTCTACCCCGGTGTGATTTGGACCGGTCAAACATCCACCTCTCAAACAACAGGTAGGTATATCGAAATAGCGACCGTATTCCTGAACCATTACATCTCCTGCAACTTTGGAAGCACCAAATAAAGAGTGCTTCGACTGATCGATCGTAAAGGTCTCGGGTATACCATGTCGATAGGTATCGTCATCATAATCCCATCTGTTTTCCAATTCTTTTAACTTTATTCTGTTCGGAGCATCACCATAAACTTTATTGGTGCTCATATGGATGAATGGTGAGTCTTTCACAAATTGCCGGGTTGCTTCAAGCATGTTTAGTGTACCAGTAGCGTTTGTATCAAAATCGTCGAAAGGAATTGCTGCTGCTCTGTCATGGCTCGGCTGGGCAGCAGTATGAACGATTACGTCAGGACGGATCTCTTTCATTTTATCAAGGATACCCTGCCTGTCACGTATGTCAAGTTCATGATGCGAGAAATTCCCCAGGTTCTTTTGAAGCCTTTGCTGGTTCCAACGGGTATCGCCCTGTGGTCCAAAAAACACTGCACGTTGGTTGTTATCAATTCCGTGCACAGCATAACCCTTTTCAGCAAAATATACACAAACTTCTGAGCCAACTAATCCGGATGAACCGGTAACAAGGATTTTTTTCATATACGGAGATCGATTATAATTTAATGGGTAACATTTGATTTGATGGCTAACGCTTATGGTTCGGAGGGAATGTGTTTAAATTAAGCAATTGAGAACCACGTGTCGATAGGTAACCATCAGTAATGTAGTGTTTTGGCAATTTAGACAAAACGGTTATTTGAAAGTATGCAGTTGATAATTAACGACTTACACATCAGTCAAAACCAGGTGGTTTAGCCTGTGTATACTGAATTTTATCTTGTTGTCCGATTGGTAGCGCCAAAAATAAGTTGAAATACTTGTAATAGTGAACATTCGCGCAAAATTTACGCATGCAAAATTTAGGATTTCACCGCCCTATTCCCCAATCCAACTCTTAAATTCTGTTACTTTTTCACGGCTCACAAATACTTCTGATTTAAATGCGGGTGTCAGCATGACTTTCAGCCGGTTACGATCCTGGATTTGAATCATGTCAATACTTTTATAGGAAACGATAAAGGACCTGCTGATTCTGAAGAAATGATCAGGTGCCAGTTGCCGTACAAGATCTTCCATCGAATGATTGATCACAAATCGCTGACCTTCCCAGGTTGTAAGAAAGTTAAGCCGGTTATCCGCATAGAAATAGGCGATATCTTCAATTGAAACGGGCCGGAGTTTTGATGATATACGAACGAGAAAACGATACCTCTGAGTGTTGACGGCCTTACTGGTTAAATTCGGTAAAGCCGTTGCAGTCGGGGCGCCATTTAATGCATGAACGAAGCTGCTGATTTTTTCATGCTGCGGGTTTAACTCAAGAGTTTCGTATTTCACCAATCCTTTCGCATTCCTTAGATTAACCAGCCTGAAATCACCGGTTTTATTATCCTGGAAAATGAGAGGTGTAGCCTTCGCGTGGTCGAAAATGCAGTTACTGTGCGTAAGATTTATATTGATCAAAAAATCCGGCGACCAGTATTCGTTTTTTTCCGGGGATAGACTCCTGCAGTGCAAAGTGCATAATGTTATCGTTAAAGCCTGTACCAGTTTTCCATTCTGAAAGAGATCCATCGTCCTTTAAACAAATTATGTTTCCGCAAGGGTTCCCATTAAATGTTGTAAAATTTCCGCCCACAACTATCGTCCCATGGGTTTGTTGGATTTGCGTATTTGGATTTTCGGATTGGATATTTGGATTTGGATTATTGCGACATTGTGAAACCGAACAAGACAAAGAATGAGTGTTTTTTTGTTGTGGGAGAGTGAAATCGGGTCAATGGTGCCGGAATGATGACCAAGCGCTGCAAACTAACCAAGGGCAGAAAAATCAAGAATAGTTGGCGTTTACAATTCCTGTTATATTTGTAATCCAAAAGGAAATGGTGTCTTCCTGGTAAACCGTCCACGAACGGGCTGATGGCGCCTGCAAATACAAACATGGCCTGGAGGTAACTACTGGAGGTCAACTAATTTATTTGTAGGATGAGCCGATTCAAGATGATCAAAACTTCAATACGCGACTTTGTCAGCAGTTTATATTTTCTGTTGCCATCATCTATTATAACCGGTTTATTGGTGGCTCTATTCCTCTGGCTGCTTGAATGGGTAACATCTTTCAGATTTTCAAATAATTGGTTAATCTATTTACTCCCGTTTGCGGGTATCCTGATTACATGGCTATATGAGATCGCAGGTAAAAATGCATCAGCAGGTAATGATCTGATCATCGATGAGATCCATAAACCCGGAGCGGGCGTGCCTGCCAGGATAACACCGCTGATTCTTATTACCACATTGATTACACATTTGTTTGGTGGTTCTGCAGGTCGCGAAGGAACAGCCATTCAGATGGGCGGAGGCGTTGCCGCATATTTTTCAAGGATGTTTTCGTTGAGTCCCGATCAGAGATCACTATTGCTGATGAGTGGGATTGCCGCGGGCTTCGGGGCTGTGTTTGGAACTCCACTCGCGGGTGCCGTTTTTGCCATCGAGGTCTTGACTATTGGTAAACTTAAATACAATGCATTCTTCTATTGCCTGATTTCATCGGTAGCCGGAGATCTCACCTGTCGCTTAACAGGAATCCATCATACCTCTTACTTCGTAAGCTTTATCCCCGCGGGTACAGGACCGATCCGATGGATCTCTACAGATATTTTTTTACTGCTAAAAGTTATAATGGCCGCAATTATTTTCGGTTATACTTCCAGGTTATTTACCGGGCTTTCGCATTTTACAAAGTCCCTGGCGAGGTTTATCATACCAAATAAATGGTTAAGACCGGTGGTTGGAGGCAGCCTTGTCATTGGCATCAGCTACCTGGTTGGTAGTTTTGATTTCCTGGGCCTGGGCGTTTCAAATCCTGCACCTGGAAGTGTGAGCATCCTCTCAGCCTTTCAACCTGGAGGGGCCGGTTATCTTAGTTGGTTCTGGAAAATGTTGCTCACTGTTATCACCTTAAGTTTTGGTTTTAAGGGCGGGGAAGTGACGCCTTTGTTTTTTGTTGGTGCTACCCTTGGAAATGTACTGGCGGTGATCTTTGGTGCGCCGGTTGATCTTTTTGCGGCTATCGGTTTCATAGCCGTCTTTGCGGGTGCTACCAATACACCACTTGCCTGCACTATCATGGGTGTGGAACTATTCGGATCAGATAATATCCTGTTCTATGCTGTTGCCTGTATCACGGCCTATTTTTTTAGTGGGCGGGCGGGTATATATACATCACAACGTTAACTTACCTGGGTTGAAATTGCTACAAGTTTAGAGATGATTCCTTCTTAATGTTGGTTTGATTAATTTAATGTTGGATAGATTAACCTAATGTTGGTTAGATTAGTTTTGTAATTGCAATGACCGCGCAAACCAGAGCCGCCACCGCACAAATGGTCCTGACCCGGTTGAGGAAATTCCATTTTGATTCAAAAGCAGCCCTGAGGTTTGTTATTGATTCCGGTGAGCTATCTGTTAACTTAACGCGATCAAGCATGTTATTTAATGGAACGTTTCCTGCTATTGTCACTCCAAACACACCTGCTATGTATAATATAGAGGCCATTAAAAGCCAGCTGAAGGTGGATTGTTGTTCAGCTCTATAACTAAGCCAGGTAGTTACAGGTAATAACAATACTGTGCCCACAAAAAAAACAAGAAATAACGGTCGTTGAATCTCGCGGTTGATAGATTGCATCGCCTGGAGGTAATCTTTGTCCTTCAACTTGCCGAGTCCCTGGACAATACCACAGGCCCAGCTATAAAATAATCCGGCAATTAATGCTGTAGCGATTGTTGTAACTACCAGGATAGGATGAAGAATGTCTGCCATGATATTTTATCACGAAAATATTCACTAACTTTTGATTGTATACAAAAAACCCTCCAAAAAAATTAACCCAAAAAATCTTGCCATGAAAGTTCTTAAAATTATAGGGCTCATAGTATTAGGAATAATAGTTTTAATACTTGTCGCCGCGATCTTCGCTCCAAAAACAGTTCATCTTGAAAGAGAAATCACGATAAATACTCCGCCGGAAAAGATCTGGCCATTGGTTGCAAATTTTAGAAATCATACCAAATGGAGTCCATTTATCAAAAAAGATCCAAACGTGACTCTGGTTTATGAAGGCCAGGATGGAACTGTTGGCTCTGTATATTCCTGGAAAGGAAATAGTGAAGTGGGCAGCGGTCGCCAGACCATGACAAAACTTGAAGAGCCAAGAAGGGTTGAATCACATCTTAACTTCATAGAACCTTTCGAAGGTGAGGCAGAGGCTTTTATGGTTTTAACACCTGTTGGAACATCAACAAAAACAGTCTGGGGTTTTGATTCGAAGTATGCTTATCCGAAGAACGCGATGTTGCTTTTTATGAATTTCGACGATATGCTTGGTAAGGACTACAATGACGGGCTTGCGAAACTTAAAGAGCTGGCAGAGCAGCAGTAAAAACAGTGGTGAGTTGTGAGTGGTGAGTTGTGAGTGGAGTGATTGAAATAAAAAAATAGATTTGAAAAAGAATGCTTTTATATTTCAAATAACTCAACAACTCCACTCACAACTCACAACTCACCACTTACCACTCAAAACTCGTGATCATGATAGAAGACAAGAGACCTAAGGTCTTATTTCTCCACAGCGCCGGTCCTCAGCATGATGAGGAAGGCAGCGCTAAATTAATAAAGTATATTAAGGATAATCTTTCGACTGACTATCAAATCATCGCTCCGATAATGCCACACCCGGAAGATCCGGATTATAAATCGTGGAAATTATTTTTGAAAGAAATTTTTAAGATCATGGATGATGATATGATCCTGATCGGTCATTCCCTGGGCGGATCTGTTTTGTTGAAATTTCTGTCTGAAGAAAAACCTCCTCAGCGAATCAAATCTTTGTACCTGGTCGCAGTTCCTTTTTGGGGACTCGAAGACTGGGAGGTTGATGAATTCCAATTGACAGAAGACTTCGCTGAAAATTTACCTCCGATTCCTTCTATTAATATTTATCATAGCAAAGATGATGAGATTGTTTCCCCGCACCATGCTGAAAGATACGCCGCTGAACTACCTGGTGCTGTTTATCATGAGCTCAATGGTTATGGTCATGTTTATTGGAAAGGATTGCCCGGATTGATCACTCATATCCGGGAGAATCAATAGTTTTAGTAACTCAAATCTGTAACTATAGTAATTCAATTCTGTAATTAATTAAGAAATAATATCTGTTTTAATTTTTACATGTATTTATAACCAGGCACAATCTCAATGTGATCTCCATACTCTTGAAGTCCTCCCAGGTCTGGCGACTACTACAGAAGCGTTTATCATTTACGCAATCGATCGCGGTTTCTTAATCTCCCTTTTCGAACCGCGATTGCATTATTTTGAATATTCAACGGTTCACCAAAGCTTCTACAAAATTGCTTTTTTAAATTAACGCCATATGGCAGAAAGAAGAGACTTTATTAAACAAACTTTAAAGGGAAGTGCCGGCATCATGATCGGTGGTACACCATCCACTACCTGGGACATGAGCGGTAATTAAGATGCTGAGTTATTTTTCCTGTTCGCCAGGCTAGTTGAGAATAGGTTCTGACTGTCAATTTTAATTACGCTTCGATGGCGACTGGACCGACCGCATTTTTTGCAAGTGAAGAATGTATCGTATCATCTTTTTGGAATCTTCCTCCAGTAATTCGGGGTGAGCAGGCATCACCGTTTCACCCCAAACCCCTTTACTGCCTTTGATTACTTTCGCAGCCAAATTATTTACAGCATCGGTGTCGTTTTTATATCTTTCAGCAATATCATTATAACTGGGCGCAGTAAGTGTTTTATGATCTGCATGGCATGAATAACAATCGCTGGCGCTAAGAAGCAAACGACCCTCCGCAATTGATGTGTCCACAATTGATCTTTCCGTAATTGATGTGTCCACAATTGAGGTGCGAACAAGTGATCTGTCAGAAATTGATTTGGCGGAAACGAAAACAAGGCTATTTTTCGAACCGTCTTTATTAACTTTATGGATTGCAGAGGTTGTTAACCTGTCGGTGCAATAAAATAGCAGACCCGGCAGCACAAATGTGAGCGGAGGAAAACTATGAAGCCTGCTACTCCAGTAAATTTTACTACAAAATAACTTTCGCATTAAGTAATATGGTTTGAATGTCTGTCTGAACAAAGGCAATTTATTTGTACAATTTAGGTAAAAGCGTTTATTGCAAGTGATAAAACAGGAAACACCAAGTGAATGAATTTATCTCATAAATCGCATAAGTACTAAAAAGTATTACGTTTCTTACTTAGGGAATTGTTTACATTTAAGATATATTAAGTTGCTGATCAAATTTTAAACGATTGAGTATGCCAGTAGACCGGTTGTATGACAAAACTCCTGAAGAGCCATCGTCATACCAAATTCAATATGATAATGCTGCCTTTCAGATCCTGTTTAAATCCCATTTTACGGTTTTATGCGCTTACTGCCAGTTTAAATACTATTTTGACCTGGAATCAGCGAGGGAAGTAGTTCATACAACATTTATCAAGCTTTGGGAAAACCGCTCTTCACTTGCGCCGGATATTCCTGTCAAACCCTATTTATATAAGATTGTCAATAATACCTGCCTTGATCTCATCAAACATAAAAAGATTAAACAACAACATGAAAGATATGTGAGGCAACATGCCTCCCAGCATATTGGTCTTCAGGATTCAAACCTTGCTGAAGTAAAATTACTCAAAGAAGCCATAGACAAAGCTGTTGCAGAAATGCCTGCTCAAATGCGTAAAGTCTTTACCCTTAGCCGGTATGAGGGATTGAAGTACGCGCAAATTGCCGTATTGCTAAACATATCCGTTAAGACCGTAGACACCCAGATGAGCCGTGCATTGCATAGGCTGAAGATAAAGCTGGCTAATATCTTAACCATCTGGCTTATCTTCTCCCTGGACTAGACAAATTCCGAATGTCAGAAAAAATATTTTTTGTCCTTGTAGGGAAATACTCCGTTTTAATCGTATAACATTAACATAATGGAAGGCAAAGAACAATTTGATGATTTATTGATTTCCTACCTCTTAAATGAATTGGATGAGATTGATGAAGCACTTGTAGAAGAGTGGGTAAGCGCCAGTGAAAATAACAGGCTTCAGCTTTTAAAATTGAAACAGATATTAAGCCTGGTCAGACTGGGAGATATTGCTGACAAGATAAATGAAGATCAGGAGTGGAAGTTATTTGAAAGGGGCCGGCAATGCAAAGAACAAGTACCAGCTGCATCTGATGAAGCTGAAGGCTATGGAAATGGCGTTATCAAGGTTGTGCAACTTAAACGCAAAACCAGTATCTATAAAGCTATTGCAATGGCAGCTGTTGCTGCCTGTATTGTATTGGTGTTTGTACTTGGCTGGAGTTTGCTTGGCAACGAAAAGCCTGTGGCTCATGCTGTTTCGATTAATAACAATGAAAGTCATGTTGTTATTGCACCAGTACTTCGCCAACTTACCAATAACACTAATATTCTTAAGGAGTTCTTATTGAATGATGGAACAAAGGTATTGCTGTCTGGCAACAGCAAGCTTAGCTACTACGAGCCGTTTCAGGAAAACAAACGCGACGTGCATTTGTCAGGGAAAGGTGAATTTATTGTTGCAAAAAATGAGTCGAGCCCGTTTACTGTTTTTAGTGGTGATATTTCTACCACGGCATTGGGTACCCGCTTTATTGTCACCGCTTTTGAAGATTCGCATGATGTTACCGTGAAGTTATATGAAGGTAAAGTGGTCGTAAAAAGACTTGGCGGCAAAGGTCAGACGAATAAAAAAGATCAATCGAATAACAGGGATTATTATTTGGTTCCGGGCGACCAACTGGTTTACAGTAAACCCAGCGGCGCAGTGAGAGTTTCTGTGTTCATCACCAAAATGCCAGTAAAAGCGGATTCAATATTCAGTTCAGTGCCAATGCCAATGCCAGTGACCGAAGATCCTGCAATACCTAAGTATGGTAGCGCTTCCTGGTTCATGTTTAACAATCAGCCACTAAGTGACGTGTTCGATCAGCTGGCAAATATGTACAATGCCCGGATCACTTATTCCAAAGATGATGTATCAAGAATGTATTTTATCGGAACCTTTAATAAATCAGACTCTCTGGAAAAAGTGTTAAAGCAGATAATAAAAATCAACAATCTGAAACTTACCAAGCAGCATAACGAGTACCTGATCACCAAAGAATAATATTACCTTTTTCGAGAGCATTTACTTACCTGGACTGCCAGGCTGAGTGTGTTGCTATGCACCTTCCGTACCTGTCTTATTTGTATAATGTTTTTAAGTTTAAATCATATAAACGGGCCATGCCATGCCTGTAATTTTACGACCCTTGTTAAAAAGTATATCTAACGATTCAAGCAACACCAAAACAATTGCTATATGAGTTTTACACAATTCAACAGACGAATATCGTTCTGCATTTTCTTTGTTATCTTATCTGTCGGCAGCATAACCAATTTATTCTCCCAGGTAAAGCAGAGCCTGGTGAAAGGTATCGTAAGTAATAGTAGTAGTGCCCCACTGTCGGGAGTTTCGGTAGTTCTCCGGAACACTAATACGAATTTTACTTCCGGAACATCTACTGACAGTTCCGGTACTTTTATTTTCTCCGGTTTACCGGCCGGCGGCCCTTACAGTTTCAGTTTTTCTGCAGTGGGTTACGAAGCGCAGACATTATCTGGTTATAATATAAGAGAGCAGATTACTTTATCACTGGTGGTGCAAATGAAATCTACTTCAGAAACATTAAATGATGTGGTAGTTGTAGGGTATGGATCTCAAAAACGAAAAGACCTTACAGGTTCTGTTTCATCCGTGTCAGCTGAAAGTATAAAGGATCTTGCTTTAACCCGGGTTGACCAGGCATTGCTTGGAAAAGTAGCTGGCGTGCATGTGAAACCAAGTTCCGGCGAGCCGGGTTCACCCCCGCAAATCAGGATCAGGGGCGTAGGAAGTATATCCGCAGGCAGCGATCCGCTGTATGTGGTAGACGGTGTGCCCATGGCAAGTATCCAGGCGATCAACCCAAATGATATTGAGAACATTGACGTACTCAAGGACGCTTCAGCAACGGCAATTTATGGTTCGAGGGGATCAAACGGGGTTATAATTGTCAATACAAAAAGAGGCAAATCAGGAAAAGCCGTTTTTGGATTCGATACTTATTTCGGATTTCAGAAAATTGCTAAGGTACCCGAATACCAAACGGCCATGGAAGAAGCTCAGCATTATCTTGATGGCATCAGGAACCGGAATATTGATGAAAATAATCCGGTTACTGGCTATCCTACTACCTGGATACAGGCTGTTCCCATTACAATCATGGAGATACTGGAAGGGAAGATACCAACCAATCCAGGTACAACCAACATTTTTACCAATCACCTTGATGAAGTGACACAAACCGCTCCGATGCAACAATACCAGTTGACGGCCAGGGGTGGCACAGAGAATGTGAAATATGCATTGGGAGGAGAATATCTCAACCAGGATGGTATTATCATTAATACGAACTATAAAAGATATTCCGCCCGCGCAAATATAGATGTGAAGGTGAGTAAACGAATGGCCCTGAAAATGAATTTTAATCCCTCCTATACCGATAAGACCAATATCGGTGGGCCCTCGGTAGACGAAATTGGCAGCAATGGCGGCCGCGGATCCGATATCATTTACAATGCGATCCAGATACCACAGTATTATTCATTAACGAATCCTGACGGATCGTATTTTCCTTTTGGTGATGGGCTGGATGCGGTTGTATCTACTCAGAATCCGCTCGCACTTGCACGGGAAGTAATTGGCCGGCAAAAGCAGACTGGCTTTCTGGGTAATATAAGCGCAGAGTATGCTTTTACTCCGGCGTTAAAGCTCAATGTATTACTGGGAGTAAACATGATGAACATCAAAGGAATGCGTTTCAAGCCAATGCTTCCTGCGTTTAACAACAATCCTGCCATCGGAATCGACAACGCGTCCATGTTATTGAACTGGCTCACAGAAACCACGGTTTCTTATAACAAGATATTCGGCAAACATTCCATTTCCGGATTAGCTGGTTTCACTTCACAAGAAGAAACATTTGAATCGAACATAATTTCAAGCGATAAATTTCCCAACAACCTCGTTCCAACCCTGAGCGCCGTGAGTGGGATCATTACCTCGGGGTCATCAGACATCTACGAGTGGTCGCTGCTATCTTACCTCGGCAGAATAAACTATAATTACGACGGTAAGTATTATGTCACTGCCTCGATTCGCACAGACGGTTCCTCGCGTTTTGGTGGCGATAACAAGTATGGTATTTTTCCATCTGCGGCACTGGCGTGGAGAATATCGGACGAAATTTTCATGGAGCGATTCACTTTTATCGATGATCTTAAATTCAGGGTCAGCTATGGGGAAACCGGAAATAATAATATTGGCAACTACGACCAGTATGCGACGGTAAACTATGATAAATATACCCTCGGTGGTACTGCAATCGGTGGTTACGCACCAGGTCGCCTGGCAAATCCATCACTGACCTGGGAAAAGCAAAAATCATTTAACGGAGGTATAGACCTGAGAATTCTTAAAGGAAGGATAGGGTTTACGGTTGATCATTTTCAGTCAAATAATTATGACCTCCTGTTGAATGTGAATGTGCCCGCTATGCTGGGCTTCAACACTGCTTTGAAAAATATAGGCGAAGTCAAGAATACCGGTTGGGAATTTGTTCTCAATACAATAAACACTGATGGAAAATTTAAATGGACAACTGATTTTAATTTATCCACAATCAGAGGTGAAGTAATAAAACTAGGTCCTTCTGGTGACCCCATAATCAATGGTGGCAATATTACGATGATTGGTCAGCCGGTAGGGATGTTTTTTGGTTGGGTCGGCGACGGGATCTTTAACAACCAGGCGGAACTTGCAAATGGCCCAATCTTCAATCCGGGAGCCCGTGATGCTTCACGGGTTGGGGATGTCCGATTTAAAGATATCAGTGGACCGGATGGTAAACCTGATGGTATCATAAACAGCCTCGATAAGACAATCATTGGCTCACCTTATCCGGATTTTTATTATGGTATGACCAACAACTTTTCATACAAAAACATGAGTCTGAGTGTTAGTCTTCAGGGAACCAAAGGAAATGAAGTACTGGCACTCGAAAGATCGCAGTCTACCAATAACCGCGCGCGTTTCCGGCAATTATCGATAATGAATAATTACTGGAAATCAGAAACTGAAACCGGTAATGGCTGGGCACCCCGGCCAAATGATACGCCTACCGGTAACTGGAGAGGTGAATATAGCACGTTGTGGCTCGACAATGCTTCTTACCTGCGCATTAACAATATAACATTCAGTTATGTGTTTCCGCCTGGTATCATAACCAAAGCAAAAATAAATTCGGCCAGAGTTTATGTAACTGCGAACAATCCCTTTCTGGTGACCGATTATATTGGGTTCAATCCAGATGTCAGCAGAAGTAATAACCCTCTTACGCCTGGTGTTTCAAACTATGATTACCCAATGCAAAAGAGCATCGTGTTTGGTTTAAATCTTACCTTCTAATTTAATTATTATAACATTCAGATATGAGAAAGATAATTGTAATAATCTTCACGATACAGCTACTTTTTTTAATTGCAGCATGTAGCAAAAGCTTCATTGAACGTGAACCGATTTCAACCGTAAGCACCGACGCATTGTACAAAACAGATAAAAATTTTAAAGATGCAGTAATAGGAATCTACGGAAATCTGCAGGCAGAATACCAGAACATGTGGTTATATGGAGATATGCGCGGGAATGACTCGTGGGACGAACTGGTGAAGGGTACGGCTGCTGCCATGGATAACTTTACCATAAATAATGATGACGGTGTTATAAATTCCAGCTGGAGAAATCATTACAGCATCATCAACCGGGCCAATGTGCTTCTGTTTAAAATTGGCGAAACGGATCTGGCAACGATACCTAACAGGGATGTTTATGTTGCAGAAGCAAAATTTCTGAGAGCGCTGGCCTATTTCAATCTGGTTCGCATATTTGGTGATGTACCCGTGGTTACTTCTGCCATTTCGATAGAAGAAGGTTACGAATCGGGCCGCGTTGCTGTTACAACTATTTTCCAGGACGTTATCATTAAAGATCTCCTGGACGCCGGGGCCGCATTACCCCTTAAATACACTGGTGCCGACGTTGGGAGGGCAACAAAGGGAGCGGCTAAAACGATACTTGGAAAAGTGTACCTGACGGTCAAAGATTTTGCAAAGGCAGAAGCGGTGCTGCAGGAAGTTACAACTATGGGCTACGCGTTGTTGCCAAACTACAATGATTTATTTGATTATACCAAAGATGAACATCACAGCGAATATATATTTGACATCGAATATGAACAAGGTATAGGGGAAGGCAATTGTTTTACGACTAACTTTTCACCGAAAAATCCACCGCTTGCTGCTTTTTATGGTGTAACAGGTGGTCAAAACGGAAATAATAACCCGCCACGATCTTTATTTAATCTCTTTCCTGTCGGGGATAAAAGAAAAGATATAACTGCAGCAGACGGCTTTACCGATGGATCTGGCGTTTATCATAAATTGATCCCTACTTCAAACGATGTGCAGACATTTACAAAAAAATATATGGTCCGCTTACTCGGAAACTGCGATAGCAGGGCCAATTGGAAAGTAACACGCTATGCCGATGCATTACTGATGTATGCAGAAGCACTAAATGAAAATGGCAAAATTACCGATGCGATCGTTAATCTTAACAAGGTGAGGGTAAGGGCCGGATTAGCCGGATATTCAGCGTTGTCGCAGGCTGACACCCGTAACGCGATAGAACTTGAGCGCAGACTGGAACTATCATTTGAAGGCCATCGCTGGTTTGATTTGTTACGCACAGGAAAGGCACTGACGGAGATGGCGCCTTACGGAATGAAGGCTTACATGACCGTGTATCCGATACCTCTAAGCCAGATACAAATTATAAATGATCCTGCCATTCTTTCACAGAATCCCGGATATAACTAATCGCTAACAACCTAAATGGCACTATATACCAATATTGTAAATTATTATTATGAAAAGGATATTTAAGGTAAACATATTTATTTTTCTCTTAGTGGCGGTTATCGCCGGTAACGCAGATGTTTATGGGCAGTCATTACCCAAAAAACCGGCTTCACCCAATGGAAAATCAAACCGCTATTTGTATGTAGCTGTACCGGGTATAAGAAACTACCTCGGTTATGGTGGGCATGGCATACTCGTGTTTGACATTTTAAACAATCATCGTTTTGTTAAACGCATAAAGACCCAGGGTCTGCGGGAGGACGGCAAGCCATCAAATGTAAAGGGGGTGGCGGTGAGCGTATCCCTCAATAGTATTTATGTCAGCACACTTGACAAGGTTCAACGTATCGATCTGACTAGTGAAAAGATAATATGGGAGAAAAGATACGAAGGTGGTGCAGATAGAATGTCGATTTCTCCCGATGGCAAAATTATGTACCTGCCTTCACTGGAAAAAACGTTCTGGAATGTAGTTGATTGTGAAACAGGTGACATCATTGCGCCTAAAGTTCCGGTAGTAAAGAGGGCACACAATACAGTGTACGGTCCATCAGGAGATTATGTTTATATGGGTGATATTGGCTCCCCGCTGCTGCATGTAGCTGAAACAAAAACACATACCGTCGTAAAAAAGGTCGGTCCATTTGGTAATGGCATCCGGCCATTTACGATTAACAGCGATGAGACCCTGGCTTTTGTAACCGTGGATAGCCTGCTTGGATTTGAGGTTGGTGATTTGAAAACCGGAAAAAAACTGGCCCGGATCGCCATCGAAGGCTGGAGCCCTGGCCCGGTAAGGCGGCATGGCAACCCAAGCCACGGAATTGGCCTTACCCCTGATGAAAAAGAAGTATGGGTATGCGACGGTTTTAATATGCGTCTCCATATTTTTAGTGCGGTTTCGCCATATCAGCAACTAACCACCATTCCCCTCCAGGATATGCCAGGATGGGTAACATTCAGTCTTGATGGCAAATATGCCTATCCTTCCAGCGGAGAAGTCATAGACGTAAAGACCCGTGAAATTCTTTATACCTTAAAAGATGAATTCAATAACAGCGTGGCAAGCGAAAAAATGTTAGAAGTTCAAATGAGCGGCGGAAAAGCAGTACGAATTGGTGATCAATTCGGTATTGGCCGCGCTCATAAGGCCGTATCTCCAGCTACTGCGAGCAAATAGCGTGCAATATCCTAATCGTCATTCAATCAATTTGATTAACAGCAATGAAAAAATTAAGCAGCGCAATTATATTAATGATATTGTTGAACGGTTTAGTTCCCTATCGTTCCTTCGCACAATCCAAGCTCACATCAGCCAGGGAAATCAACAGTTGGTACAAAAAGCATGATTGGCTGAACGGTTTACCCAGAGCGCCGCATGAGTCAGTAAACAAAGAGGAATTTGCTAAAGAGTACCAGGCTAATAAAGCCTTATGGGACCGGGCCTTTTCTTATCTCCGCGAAACTGACTTTTCCAACATAAAACCCGGCAGGTACGCGATTGAAGGAGATAGCGTATATGCGCTGATCTCGGAAGGCCCCACTAAGGAGCTCAATCAGTCTCGCTGGGAAGCGCATCAAAAATACTTCGACATCCATTTTGTTGTAACAGGCAATGAGAACATAGGAATTGCACCGGTCAACTCGGGCACTATCGCCAAAGTATATGATCAGGAGAAAGACATCGCCTTCTATACGTCCACTGGAAAGTTCCACACTCTGGACAGTAGTAATATATTTATAGTTTCTCCCCGGGATGCACATCAGCCCGGATTGAAAGCCGAAAGATCCACTACGGTAAAAAAAGTTGTTATCAAAATCAGGAAAAGCAATTCTTAGCGGGCGACCATCACTTTGTTAAATCAAAAGTTAACATGGAAATAGTTTTTCTTGATACAGATACTGTCGGAATTATTCCCAATATTCATTTGCTGGATCAGTTTGGACATCTAACCTGTTACCAGAATACATCGCAGGATGAAACATTAGAGCGAATAAAAGATGCCGATATAGTCATTACAAATAAAGTAGTAATAAATGAGGAGACGATAACGGGTGCTGAAAATCTGAAATTGATCTGCGTTGCCGCTACCGGCATGAATAATATCGATAAGACTGCTGCTATGAACCGCGGTATCCAGGTATGTAATGTGTCTGATTATTCTACTAACAGTGTTGCACAGGGTACGTTTGCCATGTTGTTACACATTCTTCATAAGATAAGCTATTTCGATAATTATGTCAAAGAAGGGTCCTATTCACAAAGTACCATTTTTACACATTTCGGCCGTACTTTCTGGGAGCTGACCGGCAAGCGGTTTGGGATAATAGGGATGGGCAATATTGGCAGACAGGTGGCTAAGATCGCAGTAGCATTTGGGGCTGAAGTAGTATATTATTCTGCTTCCGGAAAAAATAATCAACAACCCTATCTGCAGTTGGAACTGGAAGAGGTGTTACGGACCTCTGATGTTGTTTCCGTTCATGCTCCCTTAAATACAGACACCGAAAATCTGCTTGATTATGATAGATTGAAGGTGATGAAAAGATCTGCTATTCTTCTGAATGCGGGACGAGGTGGTATTGTAAATGAAGCTGACCTGGCAATAGCACTTAACGAGGGATTAATTGCCGGCGCCGGAATTGACGTTTTTACGCGTGAGCCGATCCTGCCTGAAAATCCGCTTCTGAAAGTTGATAATACTGAAAAAATTGTACTGATGCCACACGTAACCTGGGCAAGTCTTGAATCCAGGACCATATTGGTAGAAAAGCTTTGCACGAATATCGAAAAATTTATCAAAGAAGAAAACCGAACAATCAAATTATGAGAATAAAAGCGGCAGTATTACATGCTATGGGATCAGAACGTCCCTATGATCACTCGAAGCCCCTGGTAATTGAAGAAGTAGAATTGCAGAAGCCTGGAAAAGATGAAGTCCTGGTAAAAATACATGCCGCCGGTCTTTGTCATTCCGACTTATCGGTAATTGATGGTAACCGTCCCCGGCAGGTGCCGATGGTGTTAGGTCACGAAGCAGCGGGAGAGATAGTTGAACTTGGGCCGGAAGTGGAGCACCTGGCAGTGGGTGATCATGTCGTGTTTTCGTTTGTGCCTGTCTGTGGTCATTGCATGCCTTGCATCACAGCGCGACCTGCATTGTGTGAAAATGGTGTTGCAGCGAATAACAAAGGTCTGTTGTTAAGCGGGTATAGCCGTTTAAGGGACCGGCACGACAACTACATTCATCATCATATGGGTGTTTCGGGGTTTGCCGAATATTCGGTGGTGTCAACTAAGTCTGTTGTACGCATCGACAAAACGCTTCCGTTCACTACGGCTGCATTATTTGGCTGCGCCGTGATGACTGGAGTGGGGGCCGTGATCAATACAGGTAAGTTGATGCTTGGCCAAACAGTGCTGATAACCGGCCTGGGAGGAGTGGGCTTTGCTGCGTTATTGGGTGCCATCGCCGGCGGTGCAAGTAAAATCATAGTTGCAGATGTAAACAAGGAGAAGCTCAGCAAAGCACTGGAACTTGGGGCTCATGAAATAATTGATCCCTCAGATGCAAATGCTCTCGAGAAAGTGAGGGATATTACCCACGGAGGAGTAGATATGGGGTTTGAATTTGCAGGCGTGGTGGCTGCATTGGAATTTACCTACAATGCCACGGCAAGAGGCGGCAAAACGATTACGGCGGGCCTTCCCCATCCTGACAAAAGGCTACAGCTATCGCCGGTGAAACTCGTTGCTGAAGAAAGAACATTACAGGGTTCTTATATTGGTAGTTGTATCCCTGCCAGGGATATCCCGGCTTATATCAGGCTTTACCAGTCAGGAAGGTTGCCGGTTGAAAAATTATTAACACACCTGCTGCCTCTTACTGATATCAATACAGGCTTCGAAAGGCTTGCAAAGGGAGACGCTATTCGCCAGATCATCACATTCAATTAGCGTACTGTTTCATTCCAATAATAAATTCTGGCAAGAGGAGTAACAATAGTCGCAATGGTTTCTATCAATTTCAATTATAAATGTTATGACGGTATTTGATTTCAATACTTATTCAAAAGAGAAAAAAACCGACATCCCCGGCCTTATAAAGACCAAATGTTTTGTGAACGGGAAATGGGTTGACGCTGAGACAGGAAAAAAATTCGATGTAACCAATCCGGCAACGGGGGAACTGGTGGCCTCTATCCCCGACATGAATGTTGATGATGTTCGTAAAGCAATCGATGCAGCTAACAATGCATGGCCGGCATACCGTGATCTTACTGCCGGGCAGCGCGCAGACTTACTGAAGCGATGGTATGCATTGATCCTTGAAAACAAAAAAGAACTAGCGACCATCATGACGCTGGAATGTGGCAAAGTGTTAAGTGAAAGCCTGGGAGAAGTAGATTATGGTGCGTCGTTTGTTGAATGGTTTGCTGAGGAAGCAAAACGGACCTATGGAGATGTAATTCCAGCACATACTAAAGACAGGAGACTGGTAGTGATAAAACAATCCATTGGTGTGGTGGCTGCACTCACACCATGGAATTTTCCTTTAGCCATGATCACCCGGAAGGTAGGCCCCGCCCTGGCTGCCGGTAGTCCCGTGATTGTTAAACCGCCATCAGAAACCCCACTTACAGGCCTTGCCATCGCATACCTCGCAGAAAAAGCCGGGTTTCCTCCCGGTGTTTACAATACAATTACCACGACAAACAGCAGCGAAATAGGAAAAGAGTTTTGTGAAAATAAAAAAGTCAGGAAAATATCTTTCACCGGTTCAACACCCGTTGGTAAGATCCTTATGAAACAATGCGCATCCACACTAAAAAAACTGTCCCTCGAATTGGGTGGCAATGCTCCGTTTATTGTGTTCGATGACGCGGATATAGATGCTGCCGTAAATGGAGCTATCATTTCCAAATTCAGGAATAGCGGACAAACCTGTGTTTGCGTCAACAGGATTTATGCGCAAGACGGAATTTATGATGAGTTTGTAAGTAAATTCTCCACTGCCGTTGCTGCATTAAAGGTTGGTAACGGGATGGATAAAGACGTGCAGGTGGGTCCCCTGATTAATCAGAAAGGGATTGATAAGGTTAAACAGCATGTTCAGGATGCCATTACTAAAGGTGCCGTAGTAAAGCAGGGTGGCGAGGCACTTGAAGGACTGTTCTTTCAGCCCACAGTGCTCGCCGGGGCCAATAGTGATATGATACTTGCTAACGAAGAAATCTTTGGACCGGTGGCACCGGTGTTTCGGTTCAGTACGGAAGAAGAAGTATTAGCAATGGCGAACAACACTGAGTTTGGCCTGGCTTCCTATTTCTATAGTAAAGATATCTCACGGTGCTGGCGGGTTGCGGAGGCCCTTGAGTGCGGAATGGTAGGTATCAATGAAGGATTGATATCAACCGTGCTTGCTCCGTTTGGAGGAGTTAAGGAGTCCGGTATTGGCCGTGAAGGCTCCAAATATGGAATGGACTATTTTATGGAGATCAAGTATTTGTGTTTTGGAGGCATTAAATAACAACTAACAGCAAGTAGATCCAACTTAAAACTTCAACAATAAATTATGAACCAACCTTCCACGATGCGGCAGTTGATGAAGATCCCGGTTATCGTAGCCGCCCTGGGTTATTTCGTAGATATTTACGACCTCCTGTTATTTAGTATTGTAAGGGTTCAAAGTTTGAAAGATCTCGGTGTCACAGAATCGGGATTATTAGGCGATGGTGTTTACCTGATCAATATGCAGATGGGCGGGTTGCTGATAGGTGGAATTTTATGGGGGATCCTGGGCGATAAAAAAGGCCGGATCTCAGTATTGTTCGGATCAATTCTAATTTATTCACTGGCGAATGTGGCAAATGGTTTCGTAACTAACGTAAACCAGTATGCGCTTATGCGATTTATCGCAGGTATTGGCCTGGCAGGTGAACTGGGTGTCGGCATTACCCTGGTTGCTGAAGTTTTGCCCAAGGAGATCCGGGGGTACGGCACATCACTTGTGGCTGGTGTAGGTATGTTAGGTGCCGTACTTGCTTATTTTATTACCGAGAATTTTACCTGGCGCGTATCATATTTCATAGGAGGTGGATTAGGATTGCTTTTACTGGTGATGCGGGTAAATGTTTTTGAATCAGGCATTTTTACTACAGTAAAAGACAAAGCGGTATCGCGTGGTAACTTTTTCCACCTGTTCATCTCCTCGAAAAAATTCTTTAAATACCTGCGATGTGTTTTGATCGGCATACCCGTTTGGTTTGTTGCCGGCATCCTGATGACGTTCTCACCTGAGTTTGGGAAGGCACTTCATCTTAATGAGCCAATAGTGGCGGGCAAAGCGGTGATGTGGGAATACATCGGGCTGGTCATCGGCGATATTTCCAGTGGAATACTAAGCCAATACTTCAGGAGCCGTAAAAAAGTTGTGATGTTGTATATCTCACTTGCTACGGTCCTGGTTGCGGTTTACCTGTTTGTTCCTTTTCGGTCCGACGTGATTTTTTATGCTGTTTGCGTTGGTTTGGGGATTGCCGCGGGCTATTGGGCGCTGTTTGTTACTATCGCTGCCGAACAGTTCGGCACCAACCTGCGGGCTACTGTTGCCACAACGGTACCTAATTTCGTACGTGGAAGTGTTATTCTCATGACCCCGCTTTTCCTGTACTTCCGGGAACAGTTTGGGATGATTAACGGTGCCGGAATTGTAGGTGCCCTGGCGATTTGTACAGCTTTACTGGGCCTATGGGGGATGGAAGAGACATTTGGAAAGGACCTTGATTTTATCGAGGATGCAACGAAGGCTCCTATCGCACCAAAATTGAAACAAACCAGTGTGATGAACGTGGATTGAATATTTAAAATTGAATAAGAATATTGAAATAAGTGAATGATCTCACTAATGCTCTAATGAATAAAATAAATGAATAAGAAAATATTGATTATCCCGGGTGATGGCATTGGTAAAGAAGTTACTTCTGCAGGAAAAGCGGTACTTGAAGCAATTGCTCAAAAAAATCACTTTAATTTTAGTTTCGACGAAGGGTTGATGGGACATACGGCTATAGAACAAACAGGAGATCCACTGCCTGAAGAAACACTAAATAAAGCAAAAGCAAGCGACGCCATTCTGTTTGGTGCAGTGGGCCACGAAAAATACGATAACGATCCCACGCTCAAAGTGAGACCAGAAGGTGGATTGCTGGGAATCAGGAAAGGGCTGGGTTTATATGCCAACCTGCGACCGATCATTCTTTTTGATGAATTACTGGACGTGTCAAGCATAAAATCTGAAGTAATAAAGGGTACTGATATACTCTTTTTCAGGGAACTCACCGGGGATGCATATTTCGGAGAAAAACAGCGAACTAAAGACATGGCTTCTGATTTAATGATCTACCACCGATATGAGGTGGAACGGATCGGGGTCAAAGCATTTGAAGCTGCGCGTACAAGGAGAAGAAAGGTTTGCTCGGTAGACAAGGCAAATGTGCTTGAAAGTTCAAGGTTATGGCGGGAAGTTATGCAAGAGGTTGCAAAAAATTATCCCGACGTTGAAACAACTCACATGCTCGCCGACAACGCCGCAATGCAACTGATAAAAAATCCCCGCCAGTTTGATGTAGTTGTTACATCGAACATATTTGGTGACATCCTCACAGATGAAGCATCGCAGATTGCCGGGTCTATGGGTATGCTTGCATCAGCCTCCATTGGCGACGGCACCGGTTTTTACGAACCGATACATGGCTCTGCACATGATATTGCAGGGCAGAATAAAGCGAACCCGTTAGCTTCCATTTTATCTGTGGCGATGATGCTCGAAATAAGTTTCGGATTAAAAAAAGAAGCCGGTCTACTGATCGATACAATAAGAAGGGTATTGAAAGACGGATACAGAACCGCCGATATTGCTAATACAGGTTCAGATTCAAACAAGATACTCGGTACAAGAGAAATGGGACAAAAAGTAATTGAGTATCTGTAAGCTAAAATATATGTAATAATGAAATGGACCCATGTGATTGACCCACTGCATGGTCAGCTTTGGTTGCTGCCATTCCGATCCTGTTTATTTTTTGGGCTCTCATTATCAAAAAAATGAAAGGTTATATCGCCAGCGTATTAACCGTTGGGATCGCTTTGTTACTGGCCGTTTTAATTTATGGCATGCCTGTTCAGATGGCATTACTTTCAACCTTTCACGGAATGTTGTATGGCCTTTTCCCTATCTGCTGGATCATTATCGGGGCGATGTTTTTATATAATATCACGGTAAAGAGCGGTCAGTTCGAGATCATCAAAAATTTTATGGGTTCCATCACGCCTGACCGACGGTTACAAGCGCTGTTGATTGCATTTTCGTTCGGGGCGTTCCTGGAAGGCGCCGCGGGAATGGGTGCGCCTGTGGCTATCACCGCGGCAATGTTGGTTGGCCTTGGCTTCAACTCGCTTTACGCTGCCGGTATTTGCCTGGTGGCTAATACAGCGCCTGTGGCATTCGGAGCAGTTGGTACGCCTATCATTATTGCTTCACAGGTATCTGACATTCCTGAAATAACCATCTCACAAATGGTCGGCAGAACGCTCCCTGTTTTGTCGGTACTGGTGCCATTTTACCTGATCAACATTATGGCCGGGCGGGGTGGAACCTAATATCCCGGTGGGTTCAAAGGAAGGAGTTACGAATAGTATACGAAAAGCAGTTGCCGGAGCAGAACGTGAAGAACGCGAAGGAGCAAGTGGTAAATGGGTGGCCCACTACGGTTAAAGGAGCCAGGAACCTGGTAAGCGTTGCATTGCAGTATGGCAACGCATTCGGCCAGGGGATGCAAGCTGCTGCGCTTAAAGGCGCTGATTATTTTGGCAATGACAATGTTCTTTATTTGATGGAAGATATGGCAACTGGTGAGATAAGGCTTAGCATCCTTTGGGAGTGGATACATAAAGGTGCAACGCTTACGGAAGATGACGCGGAAACAGGGACTTTACAGGGAGAATTATTAACCGCATTATTGTTTGAAAGAATATTAAAGGAAGAATATTAAAGGAAGAATATAGTAAGCTATTACAAGCAAACAACAGGGATGTGCATGAGAATTCTAAAACTACGACTCTTCCGGTTTCGTTGGAAATAACAAGAACTTATGTTCTAAATAAAATTAAATTACCCTGGTTTATCGACCTGCTCAATATTAATTTGAACAATGTGGATCTGAATGTTGCCCGGAATCGCATAACCTTATACATCGATGAATTTTCAAAAAATAACATCAGGATTACCGATAACCTTGATTTGAAAACGTCTTTATTGAGTGAAAAAACAGTTGACTGAGACATAACTTGCCTTTTAAATCCGATATCCCCCGCACCACGCTGAAAGATACGCCGCTGAACTACCTGGTGCTCTTTATCACGAGCTCAATGGTTATAGTCATATATATTGGAAAGGATTGCCCGGACTGATCATTCATATCCGGGAGAATCAATAGTTTTAGTAACTCAAATCTGTAATTCAAATCTGTAATTACTTAAGCAAATAATACCTGTTTAACTTTTTCTGTATTTATAAACCAGGCACAATCTCGTGCAAACTCTATACTTTTAAAATCACCTCTGGTCTCGCAAATACTCAATAGTGTTTATCAATTACGCAATCGATTGCGGTTTCTTAATCTCCCTTTTCGAACCGCGATTGAATTATTTTGTATATTCAACCGTTCGCCAAAACTTCTAAAAAATGCTTTATTAAATTAACGCCATATGACAGAAAGAAGAGACTTTATTAAACAAACATTAAAAGGCAGTGCGGGCCTCATGATCGGTGGTTTGGGATTCTCCGCTAAATCCTATGCTTCAATTATTGGTTCAAATGAACGTATTAATCTCGCAGTGATTGGTGTTCGCGGACAAGGGGGAACTCATATCAACAGCTGGTGCAAGCTCAAAGACAACCGTAACGTTCAGATCAGAACGCTCTGTGATACAGATGAGCAGGAATGGGCAAAGGCACTCAAATCGGTAGCTGATAAGGGTGGTGGTACACCTTCAACTACCTGGGACATGAACAAGGTTTTTGCGGACAAAGAGATCCATGCAGTTTCATTTGCTATACCGAATCACTGGCATGCATTGGGAACAATACTCGCCTGCCAGGCCGGTAAACATGTATATGTTGAAAAACCTGCAAGTCATAATATTTTCGAAGGAAGAAAAATGATCGAAGCCGCACGCAAATACAAGGTGCGTGTACAGGTAGGATTCCAAAACAGGTCTATCAGTAATGTGATGGATGCGATGAAATTTTTGCACGAAGGTGGTATTGGAGATGTTTATATGGCCAGGGGACTATGTTACAAACCCCGCGCTTCATTCGGAATCGTAAAAGATTCAGAAGCACCGGCAACATTACACTACGAACGCTGGCTGGGTCCTGCCCCAATGCGTGCATACAATGAAAAACGTGTTCACTATAACTGGCACTGGCATTGGGCTACCGGCAACGGTGATACCGGCAACCAGGGACCACACCAATTTGACGTTGCCCGTTGGGGACTGAACAAAAACGAACATCCTGTATCTGTAATGTCAATGGGTGGAATCTTTGGAATAAATCCCGCTGAATGTTCACAGGAAACGCCGAATACCCAAACCTCGGTTTTCAAATACAAAGATGGTAAGATGCTCGAATTTGAAACCCGTGGCCGATACACTAATGACGAGTCCGGTACTGGCATTCGCATAGGCAATGTATTCTATGGCACAAATGGATATCTCGAACTGGATGGCGGCAACTGGAAAGCATTCCGTAAAGAAGAAAAAGAACCGTTTGCAACATCAAAAACAGCCGAAAAACGAACCGCAGATCCAACATTCCTCGCGCCTCCGGGAGGAACTGATCACTATGCGAACTTTTTAGACGGCATCCGTGCAGGTAACGATGAAACTTTACATTGCGATATCAATGAAGGTTACCATTCTTCTGCATTACCACTGTTGGCCAATATTTCTTACCGTCTCGGCAGAGGGTTGACCTTTAATGGCGAAGCTGAAAAATTTGTGAAAGACAACGAGGCTGACGCTATGTTAACCAGAGATTACAGAAAAGGATATGTTGTTCCGAATAAAGTGTAGGAACAGAATTATGAATTATGAATTATGAGTGAGTTAAGAAATCATGAGTTATGAATTCAAGATTTCTTAACTCACTCATAACTTGTTTCATAATTCATAACTCATAATTCATATCTCTCTTATCGCAGTTTTTTAGTGAGCCTCACCTTCAACACTCTCGACTCGAGTCCCGTATAAATTTTCCATTTCGTAAGAAGTGGGAGCGGACTTGCAAAAGTGTAAGTATACAGGATCTTCCGGGCTGCTTTATTTTTCTTGAAGAATTTTGTGTAATCCCATTTACCGCTCGCGCCATCTTTACGAAATAATTTTGTGCAGGATGTTTTCTCTGTATAAATAAAATCGCCGCGTTCAAGCAATGCAAAGATCCAGTAATAGTCCTGATACATGGTTACCTGCGCGTTTTCTCTGATCAGCAAATTTTCATTTTGAACGGTAGAAGATCTGAATACTCCACGAAAAGCAACTCCGATAATATTGCTGTATAAAAACCTGAAATATTCTTTCGGGCTGAAAGGATAAACATAATTACCACGGAATATCGTATAGTCAGGTACCCAATCATTGTCCCCTGCAACGAACATTTCAGAAAAAGCCATCACAGCTGAAGGTTTCTGCTCCATTTCGTTTACCAATATGTTAAAATAATCAGGGTGATAATTATCATCATGAGGCACAAATGAAAAATACTTGCCGGTGACTTTCCTGATGAGAAAATTATAATGGTCCACCCATTTTATACCATCGGTGGCTTCGTGGAAAGAGAATCGTTTATCATGAGCAAATTCTGCTTTAAGTACCTGCAAACAATCATCGTGACAATGCCTGTCTGAAACAATAATATGGAATCGCGGATTGGTTACCTGGTTAAAATGTTTTCTCAGATTGTCTATAAATTGTTTTGACCTGTAGAGTGGAAATAAAAGCGTTAGCGATGGTTGATCGTTGATCACATTGATCATACAAAAAGTTTTTGGAGGTTGTTAGCGAAGTATGGGGCTGAAGTAAACTTACCTGTATCGATTGAATAGTAACCATCCGCATCATGGATCCCTATATCAAAGCGCTTGTGAAGTTCGCTATTCACATCATCAATGTCCGTTTTGCCCCAGGAAAAAATGATTCCACCATCAAGTTCTTTTACATCAAGCTCTTTAAGCCCCGGTATTATATTATCCATCCCTGCTATTGCCCTGGCAACCCAATCTTTGTTTGCGGTATCCGGGATTCGTCCGTCGCAGGCCGCTTCCCAGCTTTCCGGAGTAGTAATATCTGATGACCAGCCTGTCATACATTCAGGATACCAGGACAGGTAAGAATAATGATTATCATAATTAACAAGGTCGCCGAAAGCCCCCAATACACAGGTAAAGGAACTCAATGCCGCGATTTTGGGTGTAGGAATTCCAAGTATCCGGTGCTTCAGACGATAAACCCATTTTCGTGCAGGTAGAATACCTAGTTGCTGATCGAAATAAAGGCGATTTTCCCAAAGACAATTGACTACTTTTTCCGCATCTATTTTCCAGTCCGGCGCCCCGGTTTTTGTACCAGTTACCTGGTAACCCCAGCTTTTCTTTTGAATCTCCTTTATACAATGATTACCCAAAAAAGTGATGTTACTTCGTTTACCCAGTTCCGTAAGGAGAAGTTCGCGAAACAGTGGCAGGTTAATAGCCAGTTCCTCTGTCGGGATACATCTTTGTACAATGTCGTGGTTCAATTGAGGCAAATGTAAATTTGAGTCGGTCCATAATCGCTCCGGGCTTGTGCCGAGATAGTGCATATGCGGTTCGTGCATCCTTTCATATTCTTCCTGAAGATAACAATAGTGGTTGGTAATTTCTTTTTCGGATAACATGGTATCCTGCAGTATGAGGTAGTTAAACTTGCGGGATCTGAGGGGATTCCAATCGATCTTTGTTTGAAGGAAGTCTTCAATCAATGGTGAAAAGTTTAAAGCAGACTTCAGCATCAGTGATGCGGTCCTGAAACTCTTATCATTTGCATAAATAAAACCCAGGTGAATCTTGCCTTCATTTCTCAGGCTTGCCCTTAATAAAGGTTCGGAAGACTTGTCAAGAATCGTTACATTGAAGCCAAGGTTGGATAGGGCGAGGGCACAGCAAATTCCTTGTATGCCAGCTCCCATTATAACGACTTTTTTTTCCATATAAAACAAAATAGTCATTTAAATCGCAAAATCAAATGTCTTGCGGCAGATCGACCGGGTTTCGATTGCTGGTTCAAGGTTTGATGCTCTGAACTGAAAGAATGCACCAAGAAGTTGTTATACTGATAATTATTGGTATCGCGATCCTCGCTATGGCGTGGATGCCCGCGATGACTGAACGATTTCGGGTATCTTACTCCGTTATATACGTTGCTTTCGGTTGTTTGCTGTATTATTTTCTCGATTTTTTGCCAAAACCAGACCTCAAATCAAATAATACGGTCACACTACACCTGACTGAACTCGTTGTAATCGTTTCCTTAATGGGTACCGGGTTAAAGATTGATCAGAAATTTAATTTCAAAACCTGGCAAGTCCCTTTCAGGCTTGTATCAATAAATATGTTTCTCTGCATAGGCGCCATGATGGCAGTTTGCGTGTATTTCCTTGACTTTAGCCCTGTGATTGCTCTATTGATAGCAGCCGTGCTTTCTCCTACGGATCCCGTGCTTGCCACAGATGTGCAGGTAGGGGCACCTCATGAAGACACCAGGGATAATGTAAAATTTTCCCTCACTGCAGAAGCTGGTTTTAATGATGGTATCGCTTTCCCATTTGTCTGGCTGGCTATTGTTTGGGTCGGCATGAGTTCAGGGTCTGAAATAAGTTTTACTGATTGGGCGCTCAATCATCTTCTTTACAAGTTTGGGATAGCTGTAGTTGCCGGGATATTGGTTGGGCGGCTGGTAGCTTTCCTGATTTTTGGGTTGCCAAGGAAAAATAATATGTTGGAAACAAGGGACGGATTTGTTTCAATCGCGGCCACCCTGCTGGTTTACGGCTTCACCGAACTGATACATGGTTATGGTTTTGTAGCTGTTTTTATTGCGGGACTCGCGATTCGCGATTATGAACGTGATCATAAATTTCACAAAAGACTCCATGAATTTTCAGAACAGGTTGAGCGTATACTCGTGGGTATTATGCTTATCCTGTTTGGAGGTACACTTGTGAACGGTATCCTTGACCATCTTAACTGGAAAATGGTGCTGGCCGGGATTATTTTCATTTTTGTAATCCGGCCTGTGGCTACCTATCTCAGTCTTATCGGATCCCGTTTGCATATAAAAGAAAAAGTGATCATTGCATTTTACGGGATCAGGGGCGTCGGTTCGGTTTATTACCTGGTTTTTGCTTATTCCGTTGCCAAATTTGGACAGGAAGATGAGTTATGGTCTTTGGTGGCATTTATCATCCTGATTTCTATCATCATTCATGGTACAACTGCCGGATTTTTTCTGAAAAAGCTTGAGGAAGAACTGCCTGATGATACCGAGATTATCGCCTGAAAACAGGGTGTTGAAGATGCTTCACCGGCGAAACCCTGATTCGTGGGTCGAAAATTTTCTGTACCAGGACGGGTAAGTAAGCATACTTTCCCGAATTGCCCGCTGAATTCAATGTAGCCGAAGCATATGTGTATATGTATAGCTAAGTACATTTGCTTACCGGGTTCAAGTGTTCTTTTTTAATTTATTTTTAACTATTCCAAAAAGCTTGCAGAACGTGGATTTGTGGATGATATTTGTTTCATCAAAGTAAGTCCGAATCCAAATCCAAAGAAAACTAATCCAGATCCAAGAAAACCAGTCCGAATCCAAAGAAAACCAATCCAGATCCAAGAAAACCAGTCCATCCCGTACGTACGGGACAGTCCTAACCAAATCCGTGATTAACACCTTTTGAAAACACATTAACCCTCAACCCGTTTCTGACCGTACCTTTGAAAACGATGAAGTCCATCTAAGAAAAACCATCCCGCACGTGCGGGATGGGATTTTTTTTTGCTTTCTCCTGTAAAAACAAACATTCGTTAGTATTTCTCTAATGTTAAAGACGCCATAATCTGGCTCCGGATTTTTTTTTTATCGCGCTGCGTCTTATATTTGTCTATTCAACTGGTAGAGTAAAAGTTTGGTATTATGATCACTCCTCATTTACATATTAAGGCCGAGTCCGGCAAGTTGTGCTGTTGTCGCTGTTGACCAATCATCTACGATTGCAACAAATCATTTCCTGATCAATTATTACAGAATTATGAACAACACAACTACCGAGAACATTGACACCTTAATCCACCAGATTAGTGGACTTTCCATAAAGGATGCGCTGGGTTTTCTTGCCGCAAAATATCCTGGAAAGATTACATTTTCTTCCAGCTTCAGTTTCGAGGACCAATTGATCTCACACGAGATTTTTAAACATAATATTGATATAAGCGTGTTCACTCTTGACACCGGCAGACTGTTTCCTGAAACCTATTCCGTTTGGAACAACACCAGGGAAAAATATAATGCCACTATCAAGGCTTATTATCCAGATAATATTCTGCTCGAACCTTTTATTGAAAACAAAGGGCCGAACTCTTTTTATGAATCGGTTGACAACCGAAAATCCTGCTGTTATATACGAAAAGTGGAACCACTGAAACGTGCTCTTGCAGGCAACGAGGTTTGGGTGACCGGATTGAGGGCTGAACATTCTGCAGGCCGGAGTGATCTCGCACCAATTGAATGGGACGAAGGTAACCAGGTGCTTAAATTCCACCCCCTTCTTTTGTGGAGCACCCAGGAAGTAAAAGACTATATCGCTGAAAATGAAATTCCATATAATCCATTACACGACCGGGGTTTCATAAGTATCGGTTGTGCTCCCTGCACCCGCGCAGTAAGACCCGGGGAAGATTTCAGGGCAGGCAGATGGTGGTGGGAAGACAGCAGTAAGAAAGAATGCGGATTACACGAAGTCAGCGCTAAAAATTAAGAAAGCGCAATAAATTAAGAAAGCGCTATAATTAGTATCAAAGGCAATTATATAAATAACCATGGCCAATCATCGTTTAGATTATCTTGATCAGCTGGAATCAGAAGCAATACACGTAATGCGTGAAGTTGCAGGGCAGTTTGAGAGACCGGCATTACTTTTTTCCGGAGGTAAAGATTCGATAACGCTGGTGCATCTTGCGTTAAAGGCATTCAGACCGGGAAAATTCCCTTTCCCGCTTGTCCATATTGATACAGGCCATAATTTTCCGGAAGCACTCAGCTACCGTGATAAAATGGTTGAAGCAATTGGCGAAAAGCTGGTTGTCCGCAAGGTTGAGGATACCATCAAGGCAAAACAACTTACAGAGCCAAAAGGAAAATTTGCAAGTCGTAACGCTCTGCAGACATTCACGTTGTTAGATGTTATTGAAGAATTCAAATTCGATGCCTGTATCGGTGGCGCCCGCCGTGACGAAGAAAAAGCCAGGGCAAAAGAAAGGATCTTTTCTGTGAGAGATGAGTTTGGCCAATGGAATCCGAAATTACAAAGACCGGAACTCTGGAACATATACAATGGCCGTATTCACAAAGGTGAAAATGTGCGTGTTTTTCCAATCAGTAACTGGACCGAACTTGACATCTGGAATTATATCCGTCGCGAAAAAATTGAGCTGCCATCTATCTACTTTTCTCATGAGCGTGAAGTGCTTGAGCATGAAGGTCAGTTAGTAGCTGTTTCTGAATTTATTCAACTCGAACCCACAGATAAATTATCAACAAGACAAGTAAGATATCGTACCGTTGGAGATATGACCTGTACAGCGGCTGTTGAATCTTCTGCTTCTAATATTGATGATATCATCACTGAAATCATCGCTACCAAAACCAGCGAACGCGGTGAAACCCGTATTGATGACAGGGTCTCGGAGGCAGCAATGGAAGACAGGAAGAAGAATGGATATTTCTAAACGGCTAAACGGCTAACCGGCTAACCGGCTAACCGCTGAAAGGCAAAAGGCTCAAAGGCAAAACGGCAAAAGGCAGGCGGCTAACGGGCAAACGGCTAAAATGGAGCTTTCAAACTGAATGCAGAATTAAACAGGAGAATAAAATAAAAAGCATCAATCAGATAAAATGGATTTATTAAGATTTATAACTGCGGGTAGTGTTGATGATGGCAAAAGTACCTTGATCGGGAGATTGCTTTATGATAGCAAATCTATCCTGATTGATCAGCTTGAAGCAATAGGTAAACAAACCAGGAACCGGCAGGATGGCGAGATTGATCTTGCACTGCTTACGGACGGATTGAGAGCAGAGCGCGAACAGGGAATCACTATTGATGTAGCCTATAAATATTTTTCTACTCCAAAAAGGAAGTTTATTATAGCTGATGCACCTGGTCATATCCAATACACGCGTAACATGGTTACCGGTGCTTCTAATTCTGATCTCGCTATCATACTTGTTGATGCCCGCAACGGGGTGGTTGAGCAAACCCGCCGGCATTCCATAATTGCTTCATTGCTTAATATTCCACATGTTGTTGTTGCCATTAACAAGATGGACCTTGTTGAATATTCTGAGGATGTTTATAACAATATAACAATCGATTATGCAAAGGTGGCGAAATCACTTGGTCTGAAAGACATTACCTATATCCCTATCAGTGCATTGAATGGTGACAATATTGTCGATCGTTCGACCAAGATGGATTGGTATGAAGGTGAATCACTGTTACACTTACTCGAGAATGTGAAACTGGAAGATGATATAGATCTTGTGCATCCGCGTTTCCCTGTTCAATATGTTATCAGACCGCAGGTTGAACATCTGCATGATTACCGGGGTTATGCCGGGAAAATCGTTAGCGGTATTTATCGCAAAGGTGATGTAGTCAGCATTGAGCCTTCCGGTCTTACTTCAAAAATAAAGGCTATAGAAGTAGGTGGTATCGAAGTAGAAGAAGCCTTCGCTCCTCAAAGCGTAATTATCCATCTTGAAGACGATATTGATATAAGTCGGGGTGATGTTATTGTTGGAGTGGGCTCAAATCCTGAAGTTTCACAGGACCTTGATGTGTTTCTTTGCTGGATGGATAATAAACCATTGATACCCGGAAATAAATATTTATTGCAGATAAACAGCCGTGTTGTGAGAGCAGTTGTAAAGGAAATTAATTACAAGCTTGATGTGAATACACTTGAAAAGAATATTGAAATCAGCCAGGCTGGATTAAATGAGGTAGTAAGTGCTAAGATAAGAACTGCGTCCCCGGTGGCATTTGATTCATATAAGAATCTTCGTGTTCATGGTGGAGCCATCTTAATCGATGAAACAAGTAACGTAACAGTGGGAGCCTGTATGATTAATTAAAAGGGCTATCCTGGAATTTCATTGAATATGTTCAACATGAAATTGAATATTTTCAACATAAACTGACTCAGACTTTACACATTACTTAATACGGAAACCTTGACTATGGCGACGACAAACTTTATTGAAAAACTGTTTACTCAAAAGCAAAAGGCTTTTTTAGCTTTTCCTGATAAGGAACTTTCGGAAAAGTTTATAAATGATCTTTTTGCATTTTTGTTTTTACCGGGTAATCATCGTTTACAACAACAGGATCTGGAAAGAGAGTTTGAATCGTTGAAGAGCCATCTGTCCAGTCTTATTTACGAAATGGTAAAAGACGGAGATAAGATTCAATCGATAACTGATCAGTTTTTTCAGCAGCTTCCTGCTACTTACGAAGCTTTGTTGCTGGATGCGGGTGCTATCAAAACCTATGATCCCGCTGCTGATTCGCTGGAAGAAGTGATCATGGCCTATCCGGGGTTTTATGCAATTACTGTTTACAGGTTGTCAAACATTCTCTGGAAACTTGGGCTTAAGATATTGCCAAGATTTTTTACCGAGTATGCACATAGCCGCACTGGAGTGGACATTCATCCCGGTGCAACTATCGGGCAATCGTTTTTTATAGATCATGGCACAGGTATAGTTATTGGCGAAACAACTCAGATTGGTAACAATGTAAAAATATACCAGGGTGTAACACTAGGTGCCCTTAGTGGTTCTAACCAGACAGCTGGTAAAAAAAGACATCCGAGCATTGAAGATGATGTTATCATTTATTCCGGTGCTACCATTCTTGGTGGTGAAACAGTTGTCGGTAAAAACAGCATAATAGCCGGTAATGTATGGCTCACTTATAGTGTGCCTGAATCTTCTGTTGTATTCCACAGGAGCGATATTGCAGAAAGGGACCAATTCTCTTTTGATGAACCGATCGATAGTTTTATTTGATATGATGAACCGATCGATAGTTTTATCTGAAATTATAAACAGCATTCATGAATGATCGTCAACTAAAAAAGGGGAAAGTGATACTGGCAGGGGCTGGTCCTGGTGACCCTGAATTGCTTACGCTGAAAGCTGCAAGATATCTGCAGCTTGCAGAAGTAATTCTTACTGACCGTCTCGTGAGTCCGGAAATCCTCCTCACTCATGCGAACCCGAATGCAGAGATCATTTATGTAGGAAAACAATGCGGCCGTGGCACTTCTACCAGGCAGGAAAGTATTAATTCCATGCTTGTTGAATATGCGGGCCAGGGCAAACTCGTTGTGCGTTTGAAAGGTGGAGATGTTTCGTTTTTCTCAAACATTCTTGATGAGCTGCAGGAGCTTATTATCAATGAAATCGAATATGAAATTATTCCTGGCGTTACTGCGGCCTCCGGGGCAGCTGCTTATGCGGGTATTCCACTTACTGCACGTGAATATTCAACTGCCGTAAGATTTCTGACATATTATAAGTCGGATATTCTTTCCGAAGACTATTGGAAGGACCTTGCTAATACAAATGATACCATAGTGTTTTATATGTCGGGTGAGGCTGCTCCTGCTATTGTGCAAAAGCTCCGCTCGCATAATATAGACCCAGGGAAAAAGATAGCGCTTATTGCACAGGCTACTACACCGATGCAACAGGTTTATATCTCCGGACTGTACGAGGTTGATGAAAAGCTATACCAGAAATTTATTTCACCATCGCTGATCATCATCGGGAAAGTGGTTAATCTGCATGCATCTTTTGCATGGTTCCCGGATAATGAACAACCAGGACATTATTTCAACCCGATTGCTAAGCTCGCAACGGTATTAACTGATAACAAGGATAAAGCAAAAAGATATGCTGGCAGGGCCTAAATTACAAACCTTATTACAGCTGGTTAAACTGGCCAGCAAAGAAGAGCTGATCTGGATCAACGGATATATATCCGGTTTGATTTCACAGGACGATTCTGCTGTTACCGGAACTGGTGGCTCTGCAACTCCTGTTGCAGCACCAAAAGGTAAATTCACCATAGCTTATGGAACCGAAACCGGCAATTCAAAAAGGCTTGCTGTGGATTTTGCCGGCAAAGCAAAAAAAGCCGGTATAAATGCAAAGCTGGTGAGCCTTGATCAGTATCGTTTGAATGATCTTCCAAAAGAAGAGTTTTTCCTGGCAGTGATCAGTACACAGGGTGAAGGAGAACCACCTGCAGCCGCAAAGAAATTTTATGATCATATTCATCAGAATGGATTCAAGCTGGATAAAATGAAATACGCTGTGCTTGCGTTGGGTGACACTTCTTACCCATTGTATTGCAAAGCAGGTGAAGATGTTGATACCCAATTGGACAGGCTGGGTGGTGAACGCATCATTGATCTCCAGCGCTGTGATGTTGACTATGAAGAAGAAGCAGATACATGGTTTCATAATGTTCTTAATAAACTCGGCGATCCGGATTCCAATGCTGTTCAACCGGGTGCCGCTCAAATCAGGGTACCCGCTTCAACAAAAAAATCAACCGGCAGGAAGGTTTATAACGGTACTATCCTTACCAATATAAATCTGAATGACAGGGATTCTGCGAAGGAAACTTATCATATTGAAATAGCCGCCGAGGACCTCGATTACAAACCGGGTGATTCTATTGGCATTTTGCCTTACAATCATTTGCCTGTTGCAGAAGCTATCGTTTCCCTTACCGGCGTCGATCGCGAAAAATCAATCGAACACCGCACCGGCAAACACAGTGTCTTCAACCTGCTTCAGAAAAAGTTAAATATTGCTTATCTGCCTGAACGGGTAGTTAAACAGTACTCTGGCATAGTAAAACAGGAAATCCCTGAAACAAAAATTGGCTTGCTTGATCTCCTGAAAATTTATCCGGTTCAGGACAGCCAGCAGTTTGAAGAAGTTATCAGCATTCTTGAACCGATCACTCCAAGATTATATTCAATTTCATCATCACCCGAAGCTCATAGTGGTGAAGTTCATATCACCGTTGCTAAAGATTTCTTCACCATCAATGAAGAAACAAAATATGGTTTGTGCTCTGATCATTTATCGTTGTTGCCGATAGATTGTGAAGTGGAATTTTATGTTCACAAAAACAGTGAATTCAGATTGCCTTCTGAAGAAAAAGATGTGATCATGATCGGGCCTGGAACGGGTATCGCTCCATTCAGATCTTTCCTGGCTGAACGCGACTCAATCGGGGCCAGTGGCCGCAATTGGTTATTCTTTGGGGAACAACATTTCGCTTCAGATTTTCTTTACCAGACTGAAATGCAAAATTGGGTGGAGACGGGAGTACTCACAAGATTAAATGTTGCTTTTTCAAGAGACCAGCAACAAAAAATATATGTACAACATAAAATGCTGAAACACGGTGCTGAATTTTTCTCCTGGCTTGAATCAGGTGCTTACGTGTATATATGTGGTAAAAAAGAGCCGATGAGTGCTGATGTTGAACTTGCTGTTTTGCAAATCATCATGCAGCATGGCAATCGGACTGAAGATCAGGCCATTCATTATTTCGAAAAGTTAAAAGAACAGGGACGATTCCTGAAAGACACCTATTAATAGAGTTATGAGTTATGAATTATGAGTTATGAAAGAGTTGTTCAATGATATAGTTATGAGTGTAGAACTATAAACAACTGCCACTCACCACTAGCTCATCCTGGCTCATGTCTAATTCATCACTCTCATAACTCATCACTAACTCATCACTAACTCATCACTAACTCATCACTCATAACTCATCACTCATAATTCTATTGAAATGTCTGATAATAAAGAATCCTCTAATATCGAGTCTTCGGTTGAAAAAATAAAGAAAGCAAGTGATGGTCTTAGAGGAACCATCGAAAAAAGCCTGGAAAACGAAATAACTGGTGCCATTGCAGAAGATGACACAGCTGTGGTGAAGTTTCATGGTATGTATCAACAGGATGATCGTGACCGCCGCGAGGAGCGGGCTGCGAAGAAACTCGATCGTTTGTATTCATTTATGATACGCCTGCGTCTTCCCGGTGGGTTTATGACATCGGATCAGTGGATTGCCACCCATGATATTGCAGGCGAAAACAGTACTGGGGTGATAAAGATCACAACGCGCCAGACTTTGCAGCTGCATGGTGTTATTAAAGCGAATGTTCGTCCCACAATACAGGCTTTCAGTAAGGCAAAGCTCGATTCGATTGCCACATGCGGTGATATTAACCGGAACGTTGTCTGCACTTCACATCCGCGGGAGTCGCCCATCCATAAAGAGGTGTTTGATTATGCAGACAAGATCAGTACGATGTTGATGCCAAAAACCCGCGCTTATTATGAAGTGTGGCTGGACGATGAAAAGATAGCCGATAAAAAAGACGAAGAGGATCCATTATACCTGGACAAGTACCTGCCGAGGAAATTCAAAATAGGTCTTGCTATCCCTCCCAATAATGATGTCGATGTACTTGCCAACGATCTTGGCCTTATTGCCATTATTGAGAACAATGAACTTAAAGGGTTCAATATAGCAGTGGGAGGTGGCCTCTCAACCACCCATGGTAACCCGGATACCTATGCGCGTTTGGGTACGGTAATTGGTTTCACCGATACAGAAGAGAAAACCCTTAAAGCTGTTTACGAAGTGTTGACGGTGCAACGCGATTTTGGAAACCGTAGCGACCGTAAACTGGCGAGGTTAAAATATACAGTGGATAAGCTTGGTGTTGACAGGTTCCGCGAAGAGCTCGAAAAAAGGATCGGGTTTAAACTGGGTGAGCCTGCTTCATACAGCTTCACGCATCGCAAGGATTTGTATGGCTGGCAGAAAAATCATGAAGGTTTGTGGTATTATACGCTGCTGGTTGAAAACGGCAGGGTATTAGATGATGAGAAATCTTCGACCAAAACCGCAATGCTTATGATTGCAAAAACCGGTAAGGCCAGCTTTCGATTCACTTCTAACCAAAACCTGATTGTAAGCGATGTAAAAGAGGAAGATAAGGCGGCGGTTGAAGAGATCCTTGCAACCTATGGAGTGATTAAACTCACGGAAGAAAGTTCTAATGTGCGTAAAAATTCAATAGCCTGTGTGGCATTGCCAACCTGCCCGCTCGCTTTGGCTGAAGGTCAACGGTACTTGCCATCATTGATTTCTAAAATAGAACCGATCCTGGAAAAGTATGAGCTTGGCCAGGAAGACATCATCATCCGTATGACCGGCTGCCCTAATGGTTGTGCCCGACCCTATAATGCCGAAGTCGGGTTTGTAGGTACGGCTCCCGGCAGGTATAATCTCCACCTTGGTGGGGACAACCAGGGATTACGTCTGAATAAGATTTATAAGGAAAGCCTTGATGAATCAGCAATATTAACCGAGCTTGATTATTTATTCGGGATCTTTCATGAAGAGAAAATGGCCGATGAATCTTTTGGTGATTTTTCAAGGCGTAAGTCATGGGTTAAATAACCAGGACCTTAGCCATGGGTTTAAAGCCGGGACCTTAAGTCCTGGGTTTAATAACAAGGACAGTGGCCATGGGTATAATAACAAGGATAGTTAATTCCCTAAAAAATAATGGAGCAGGTATTCACTATATTATATGAAGATTCAACACCTGCCCGTAAAAAGATAAGCTTTTATAATGCGCTTGCAGCGAATGCCGGGTTGCCTGTACAATGGCTGCAGAAATCTGCATTTACTAACGGTTATGTACAGTTGCAAGCAGGTGACGCTGATGCAATACTTATATCAGGACGCGAAGATTTTAACGAATTGAGAGAAAAACATCTCACCGTGCTGATTTCAAAACAGCACGAAAGGAGATTGGTCGCATTGTTTAGTCCTTCCATTGAACCTGTTTATTTCGGTAAACAGTATACACCAACATACCCTTTAACAATTGCGGCAGATTTCGAATGGCAGGCACAGATGGTCGCGAATTTTTTATCAGCAGCTTTACCCCTGCGTACTATACCCTATACGTTCATGGCGATAGGGGATGATCACGGTTTTGATGACCGTTTGACTGCCTTGTTTGATGGCCGGATTGACATTGCAATCCTGCCACTTGCCGATCTCAACGAGGCCGGCAATGCCACCACAAGGAAGCTGAAACATATGGTTCTGCCATTGTTTGAATGTCCCCCCAACATTTACCAGGCTACTACCGGATTAATTTTAAAAAACGGAAAATCTCTTTTAGCAGATGCAGTTCAGCATTCAGGCGATGTTCAATCAATTGAAAATTATTTGGCAGAAGCTTTATTGCTGATCCAAAAAGTTCCTGCGCTGATTCAAAATGTCCCCGCATCATATGAAGTTTTCAGGGCATCATATGGAGTTTTCAGGATGAATTTGCCTTTAGCTCCGTTTACCTATCTGGCCGGTCCTGACCAGCAGCGGACAAACGAAATATGGAAGATGGATGCAGCTTTGCCTGTGGGCAAAAAGATATTGTCCACTACAAACTACATGAAGGATTTCTTTCGCTACAATTATCTCAATGATGAGAAGGTTCCTGCTAAGCCGGTCTGTTTTATCGCCAGTCATAAATCAATACACAATGAAAGACTTGTTATCCATTTAGCTGGTCGCCGGGTTTGGGCAGCAGGTACTAAAACCTGGTTTGAACTGGCCAAAAAAGGTGTATGGGTGGAAGGTAGTGCCGACGGACTTGGGCTGGAGACATTGACAAAAGCCTGGACGGGAGTTTTTACCGGGATTGACAAGGATTCTGTGAATATATTAACCAATTCCGACAGCGCAAACCAATGGTTGATCGATGGATGGTCTGCAACAGGTACTTATGAACTGATTCCATCCATGCCACCGGAAATCTTAAAAAGAATGGAAGCAGCTGAAGTGGTGTTCTGGACAAGTTATCAGCAATATCAAGCCTGCCGTGAATTTGTGAATCCAGGAGTTTTACATGCTTCACCGGCTGGAAAAACAGCCTGGTTGTTAAAAAAGAATGGTATAGAAAACCTGGTTGTATTTCCATCAATCAAAGCCTTCAACTGGTATCTGGAGCGGGTTTATACAAAATTACCAGATCGGGAAAGTCGCATATAACCAACCATTAACAATGGTAACAACTTAAGCATGAACTTATCATTAACAATGGTAATAACCTGGGAAATCACTTATCATTAATAATGGCGATAACTTAGATAAGAACTTATCATTAACAATGGGATTAACAATGGTATTAATCCATGTGATAACTTATCATTAACAATGGTAAATAAAATATAAACAATAGTCTACCAATAAAGTAGGGAATACCTTACTTTTGCTGCGGTTCCGGTAAACCCGGTCGGTATTAAAGCCCGGTTGGTATTAAAAAGAAAGAGCAATTGTTATGCAGAACAAAACTGAAACATTAGAGAAGGCCTTGGGGCACGAAAAGAACCCCCTTTTCCCGGTGTTTCTTAAACTGGAACAATTAAATGTTCTGCTGGTCGGCGGCGGTAAAGTCGGCCTTGAAAAATTACATGCCCTCCTGGCTAATGCACCTGCAACAAAAATCCGCCTGGTCGCAATACATATTTCTTCCGAAGTTCGTGCGGTTGCAGGCTCACATGAAGGCCTTAGCCTATTTGAAAAACCCTTTGAGACTTCAGATCTTGAGGGAGCTGACCTTGTCGTTGTGGCAATAAATGATAAACAGGTCAGTGGCCATATCCGGAATCTTGCTAAAGAACAAAAATTGCTGGTAAACGTTGCGGATACACCGGATCTCTGTGATTTTTACCTCGGTTCCATCGTTCAGAAAGGAAACCTGAAAATAGCGATCTCGACCAATGGTAAATCACCCACTGCAGCCAAACGAATCAAAGAAGTTTTACAACAGGCTCTTCCCGATCAGCTGGATGCCGTAATTGATAATTTGCATGCCATTCGGAATAAACTCAATGGTAATTTTGAATATAAGGTTAAAAAACTCAATGAGCTAACCCAGGGTTTGGTTGATAAAGATATTGCAGATAAATCTAATCGTTGGCGTAAAATTGCTACTTATTCCCTGCTTGGATTTGCCCTGATGCTTATCGGACATTTTATTTTCTCTTACCTGCCTCTGCAAACGATGGCGGATGATGCCACTAATTATTACAAGACCTTAGACAAAAACTTTCACTGGATGGTATTGGCAGGTTTTCTTGCCCAGCTGGTGGATGGTGCCCTGGGAATGGGCTATGGTGTCACTTCTGCGACGATCCTGTTATCAGCCGGAGTTAATCTCGCATCCATAAGCGGAAGTATACATACTGCCGAGATGTTTGCAAGCGGTGCTTCAGGATACAGCCATTATAAATTTGGGAACGTAAATAAAAAGCTATTCAAAGCACTAATCATACCTGGTGTTGTAGGAGCTGTTCTTGGCGCAATACTGCTTAGTAAGTTTGGATCAACACATGCACAATATCTCAGGCCTGTCATGGCAGTATATACTTTGTTTTTAGGGATCCGAATACTGGTTAACGCATTCCGTGCTCAGAAAGCCCAGAAAAAATTTAAGCGCCATGGCTTGCTGGCTGGAGTAGGTGGGTTTCTCGATTCATTCGGCGGAGGTGGTTGGGGTCCGATTGTTACAACGACACTAATCACCAAGGGGCGCAGCCCAAGGTTTGTGATAGGTACAGTAAGCATTACAGAGTTTTTTGTAACGCTTGCGAGTGCGTTTACGTTTTTTACATTGCTTGGTGTATCACACTGGCAGGTAATTGTTGCTTTGATTATTGGCGGACTGCTGGCCGCTCCACTCGCTGCAAAACTTACCGGTAAACTTCCAAGAAAAACATCCTTTATCCTGGTTGGAGTACTGGTAATTATCTGGAGCCTTAAAATTATCTGGAGCTTATTCTAAACAACTTTTCATCCCGATAAAATCCGGTTCACTAATCGAAAACCAGGGGTTTCACCCCGGGCTATGCGAAATCAACCCCTATCGGGGTTGTAAAATCAATTAAAATAGCATCCAATTGTCGATATTTCACTCTCACAACCCAACACTCGCCAATTGCCACTCCACTCATAACTCACCACTCACTCATAATTCATCACTCATCATTCATAACTTTCTTTAATCAACTTTTAATCGGCAGCCAGGTCTTTAGCACAGCGCCTATCTTGTCGGCTTCTACCATAAATCCATCGTGCCCATAAGCTGAATCAATCTCAACCATTACCGACCCGGGTATGTGTTGATCCAGGAAGATCTGTTCATGCATTGGACAAAGAATATCGCTGGTGATACCAACTATAAGTGTACGCTGGCTGATGCCTCGTAAAACATTTACCAGGTCCCCGCCACGGTCACGGGCAAGATGATGTGTATCCATCGCTTTTGTGAGTAACCAATAAGTATATGCATGAAAGCGGTTTGCCAGCTTCTCTCCCTGGTATTCAATATATGATGCAGCACGGTAATTATCCAGTTTATCATGATCCGAATCTGATTGTTTCGCAACCATAATTCCGTAATTGCGATAGGTAAGCATACCTATGGCCCGGGCGGCCTTCATTCCTTTATGACCTGCTTTTGGTTTATGTTCTTTCCAAGAAACGTCTGCTTCGATAGCCAGCCGCTGGGCTGCATGAATGGCTATTCCCCAGGCGCTTTCGGCAGGAGATGTTGCCAGTAGAAATAGATTTTCAATCCTGGCCTTTTCCATGACGCACCATTCAAGAGCCTGGTAACCACCCATACTTCCACCCATCAACAGGTGAATCTTTTCAATACCAAGATGTTCCCGAAGAAGAATATGAGCCCTTACCATATCCCGTATAGTTATCAGCGGAAAATCATCATACCAGGGCAGATCATTTGCAGGATTTATGCTTGCTGGCCCGGTGGTACCATAACACGAACCCAGAATATTGGCGCAAATGATATAATAATTAGCCGGTTTGATGATTCCGTGAGCCCCGATAACTCCTGGCCACCATTCAGATGCGTTCGAATTTGCAGTCAGAGCATGGCAAACCCAAACGGTATTGCTACCGTCGGTGTTTGGGTGGCCATATGCATGATATGCTATCGTAAGACCTGGCAGTGTTTCCCCACACTCCAGCTTGAAAGGCTGGTGATAATGAAAGTATTGCGTCGACAAATGCTAAAAATTTTTCAAATGCAAAGTAAACGCCTGCATGAATTACATTTGTAAAAATTTTTGAGATGATAAAAATCGACATTGAGCGGGTAAATGGTGATTATGGTTTTGAGGCCCGGGACAGTAATGGTCACATTGTGCGAATGGATACCAGCCCGGAAACAGGTGGGCAAAATTTTGGGAACAGGCCAATGCAATTGTTGCTGATTGGGCTTGGAGGCTGCAGCGGTATTGACATTATATCTATACTACGTAAACAAAGGCAGGATGTGCAGGGTTTCAGTGCTCAAATTGAAGGCGACCGCCAGGCGGGTGTGGAACCATCATTGTGGCAACATGTAAACCTTGTTTTCAATCTTACTGGCACCATTGATCCTGAAAAGGCAAAACGCGCCTGTGAACTTTCCATGAATAAATACTGCTCTGTGGCTGAAACACTTCGACTTGCAGGATGCGAGCTGAAATGGGAAGTGCGTATCAACCATGGAGTTGAGAAAAAAGGTCAGTAAATACCAGCTCGGTAATTACTGGCCCGGTAAATACAAGGTCTTTAAATATAACGTAGGCAAATACAATTCTATGTAAATACAACCTCGGTAAATACAAGATCGTTAAATATAACCCAGGCAAATACAACTTAGGCAAATACAACTTAGGCAAATACAACCTCGGTAAATACTACCTCGGTAATTAATGGAAAATCAGCTCAGTAAATAAATCAGTGAATTGAAATAAATAACCTGCAGCCCAGGCGCCCAGGTTAAACATCGAGACCAGAATAGATGCCCCAGGTTAATCATCGAAACCATAATAAAAGATGCCGTCCGGATTATCGTAACTGTGGCTATTATATCGTAACTGTGGCTATTATTATGCGTTCGGGCTTATTAATGTTCAGTCCTATTAAAATTTTTGAGATAAATGAAGCAGCACCCAATCACAACAGCAATAAGAACCCAGACAGAGAGAACCAATGAAATGGAACATTCGAGCCCTTTGTTCCTTACCAGTAGTTTTGTGTTCGACAATGCAGAAGAGATGCGGGCAGCTTTTGCTGATGAAACCGATGATAATATCTACAGCCGGTTTAGTAATCCGAGTGTTAAAGAATTTGTGGACCGTGTTTGTGCTCTTGAAGGTGCAGAAGCGGGTCACGCCACAGCATCAGGCATGAGCGCGGTATTTGCCACTTTTATGGCGTTCCTGAAGCAGGGCGATCACCTGTTATCATGCAATGCGATCTTCGGCAGCACGCATACAATTATTACAAAATACCTATCCCGTTACGGTATTGAATATACATACATTCCCACTTCAGCAACTGCCCAAGAATGGCAGTCTGCGGTAAGGCCGAATACAAAGATGATCTATCTCGAAACCCCGACAAACCCGGGTCTCGATATTGTAGATCTTGAATTGGTTGGCAAAATAGCAAAGGAACATAACCTGATTTTCAACGTTGACAACTGCTTTGCAACTCCCGTTTGCCAGCGCCCCATCGACTATGGCGCCGATATCGTGTTGCATTCCGCTACAAAATGGATGGACGGACAGGGCAGGGTATTGGGAGGTGTAGTTGTTGGAAGAAAAGACCTCATAAAAGAATTATATCTTTTCTGCCGTAGTACTGGTCCGGCCATGTCGCCCTTCAATGCATGGGTATTAAGCAAAAGCCTGGAAACCCTGGATGTACGTATGGAACGTCATGCATCGAATGCACTTAAACTAGCCCTGGCGCTCGAAAAAAATGAAAAAATAAGCTGGCTCAAATATCCCCATCTGCCCTCTCATCCACAATATGAAATTGCAAAAAAACAAATGAGCACCGGCGGCGCAATTGTTTGTTTTGAATTGAAGGGTGGCCTGGAGGCTGGAAGAAACTTCCTTAACAGCCTGGAAATGTTATCGCTAACTGCCAATCTCGGAGATACCCGGACTATTGCATCACATCCTGCAAGTACAACTCATGCAAAGCTGAGCGAAGAAGAAAGACTTGCAGTAAATATAACGCCCGGGCTTATCCGAATCTCGGTAGGACTGGAGTATGTTGATGACATTGTTAATGATATTCAACAAGCTTTAGATGAGTGATGAGTGATGAGTGATGAGTGATGAGTGTGAGTGGTGAGTCTTCGATCGGTTTCATCGATATCACCTTATTAATAACTTTGTGAAAAAGCCACATGCAGTGATACCATTTACCCCAATGGACCTTTTGAGTTCACTGGTGAGTCTGGTACTGTATGGCCCTTTTCAT
>NZ_DATHKG010000168.1:0-21420 GCF_035489435.1 Flavitalea sp. | reverse complement strand
TCAGGGCAAAAAAGCCGATCGGAGACAAGAACCACTCCCAGCATGAGCAAAGGTATTAACCACGGGACACAGCCGCAAAAAGGCACAATCCCGCTCCCAACGGTGCGAAGAAGCGACCAAAAACTCTTGCATAATAATGCTAATACCAATACAGGAGTTACCGAAGCCGAACAGGGCTAGACAAGCGACTAATAAGAAAGCCTAAACTGTATAAAGCAAAAAAAAGAGACTGATCATTCCAATGAACAATCAACCTCTTAAAAACATTCCCATTAAACGGGAGCTAAGTATAGATCTATGCTATAGACTAAATTTAATTAAACAATTTTTATCCAAGATAACCTTTCAACTCAACCGTTCGCGAGTTTGTACGCAGTTTTGTGATCGCCTTATCCTTGATCTGCCTTACCCTTTCGCGGGTCAGGTTAAATTTATCACCGATATCTTCAAGACTCATTGGATGATCAACACCAAGACCAAAGAAATAACATATCACTTCCTTCTGGCGCTCAGTCAGCACCTTCATGGTTCTTTCAATCTCTTGTTTCAGAGATTCGTTGTGTTCCATATTTGTTTCTGCACGGTCAGCATTTTTGTTTTCCATCACATCAACAAGGGTACTGTCTTCCCCTTCTGATAATGGAGTATCCATACTGATATGCCTTGCACCAATACCCAGTGTTGCTGACACTTCGTCTGTTTCCAGGCCAAGCAATTCTGCAAGTTCTTCGGGTGATGGTTCACGTTCGAACTCCTGTTCAAGCTGTGAGAATGCTTTTTGAATCTTATTTGTAAGTCCAACTTTATTCAACGGAAGCCTGACGATTCTTGATTGTTCAGCAAGTGCCTGTAAGATGCTTTGGCGGATCCACCAAACTGCATATGAGATAAATTTGAAACCCCTTGTTTCATCAAAACGTTGAGCAGCTTTGATAAGACCGAGATTTCCCTCATTGATGAGGTCCGGTAGTGATAATCCTTGATTCTGGTACTGCTTGGCTACGGAAACAACGAATCTTAAGTTCGCTTTTGTAAGTTTATCCAGGGCGGATTGATCACCTTGTTTGATTTTCGCTGCTAAACGAACTTCTTCTTCCGGGGTGATCAGTTCAACTTTTCCGATTTCCTGCAGGTACTTTTCAAGGCTCTGAGATTCACGATTCGTGATGGACTTCGTGATCTTGAGTTGACGCATACTCATGGGGCAGGGTAGTTTAAAAGGTTTAAGGACTGGGTTTTGTACAGATTGTTATAAAAACGTGAGAACGGTAATTTTCTTATCTGGAGGCAGGATTTATCTTTTTCCCCTTATTCTACTAATATTCCCCTTCTTCTACTAATATTTACCTGTTTTTTAAGGCTTATTCAAAGAATCAATACATAATTAGGTGATACACAGTCACTAATATTAATATATGTGAGTGAAAACCTGTAGATCCCCAAAACAAAAAAATTTTGATCGTTGGATTATTTCTCTATTATTGCATGGTAGGAACAAAATAAAAGATCAATACGGATTAGATGAGCAAAAAACAATTATTTACACTGGAGTTCCCCGTCAGATGTTCTCCTTCTATATTATATGAATTCCTGAGTACTCCCGCAGGCATGCAGGAGTGGTTTGCAGATAAGGTTGATGAACGCGATAACATTTTTAGTTTTTCATGGAACGGAACTGTTGACAAGGCTGAACAGACAGACAGAGAGCTTGACAAATTTGTCAGATATCACTGGAGTCATGCTCCAAAAGAAGAATACTTCGAATTCCGGATAGAAAAATCAGAAGTTACCAATCTTACTATTCTTATCATCAAGGATTTTGCAGAGAAAGCAGAAATCAAAGACCAAACTCAGCTTTGGGATTACCAGGTAAAGGATCTTTTTCATCGCCTTGGGAACTGATTTTAACCAACTCCAGGATTAAAAGATAGTTATTCATAAGTTCGTCATTGGCATTGTTCCAGTGATCCAGTGGAATTTTCACTGCGAGCTTTGTGAATGCTTTGTTATCCAGCAACATTGCCAGCGCTTCTGTTGAAAGATCGCGGGTGGGAAAATAATTGCCGGTTTCAAAATCATGTTGCCATTCATCTTCGCTTACACATATGTGAAAGCCTGCATTGGCCAACTGTTTATGATGGCTGATGATCACCTGCCTGTAAGCCAGGGCATAACTACCTTTCAGGTGCCAGGTAAAACTCAGGAAATTACCCCACCAGAACATTGTCCGGAAAGCAAATATCTCTCCCTTACTAAAATGCCTTGGATAATCGAGCATTACATATGGTAAGCCTTTATAATTTTCTCCACGCGAAATCTTCGGTGAAAGTACAAGCAGGTCTTGTTGCAAACCATTGCCGGAGCCCAGGATCGATTGTAAGCTTGCTGCGGCTTCACCGAACAGCAGGTAAGCCTTTTGCATGATGATATTCTTTGTTAAAAGCCAATGACTGTTTTGGACCATTGCCGATTCCTCTGCTGAAAGCTGTAATTTTGATAAATTCATCATTGATATAAAGTTACTGTATCCGGAAAACGGTCGGGCTTGTAAAAAGACTTATAAATTTTCATTTTGATTAAAAAACTCGATATACTGGTAGTAAGATCTTTTATCGGGCCATTTATTGCTACCTTTTTTATCACACTATTTGTACTGATACTTCAGTTCTTCTGGTTATGGATCGATGATTTTGTTGGTAAAGATATCAGCGGGTTCATGATTCTCAGGCTTATCCTTTACCTAAGCGCCACGCTGGTACCACTGGCTCTTCCCCTGGCAGTTTTACTTTCTTCGATCATGACTTTTGGTAACCTCGGTGAAACATTTGAGCTTGTTGCCATTAAATCTGCCGGCATTGGGCTGGTGCGGTTCATGAGACCGCTGCTGGTGGTAGCGATTTTGCTTTCCGGGTTATCGTTCCTGTTCAACAACTATGTAATGCCTGTCGCAAATCTAAAGATGCGGACCTTACATACTGACCTCGTAAATTCCAAACCGGCCTTCGATCTTAAAGAAGGGGTCTTTTATAAAACCATACCACAATATGCCATTAAGGTAGGTAAAAAAGAAAAAGATGATTCTACCTTAAGGAATGTAATCATTTATGAGAATATTGGTGGTATGCAGGACAATTTCATTATAGCCGAAAAAGGCATAATGAAAATTTCCGATAACAAGCAGTTTCTTGAGTTTACCTTGAAAGACGGTTGGTGGTACCAGGAAGATGGCCAGCGGGCAGATACTACCAGCAAGTACATTCGCCTGGGTTTTAAGGAATACAAAAAGGTGCTGGACATGAGTTCGTTTACTATGAATCTCACCCCGGATAGTACTTACAAAGGCAGGTATGAGATGCTTAGTGTAAAGCAGTTGAATACTTTTATAGATTCGCTCGAAAAGGTTACCAAAGTTGGTTACGACTATACAAAGAGGACCGACCTTGCAGCCTATATGAATTTTATGAAGTACCTGGATACAGGTTGGAAAGACGTAAAGGTTCCCCCGGTAAAGGCTAAATCATTTTACGATATTTTGCCTGATTCTGCAAAACGGGACGTGCTGGAAAGCAGTGCCGGACAGGCAAATCTCATCAAGAGCAATCTTGATCTTTCTGCTGCTGAATACGAGAGCCGTCGAACAGAACTACGATTATATTTGATTGAATGGCACTCCAAATTTTCAATGGCTGCCGCTGTGCTGGTACTCTTTTTGATTGGAGCACCGTTAGGCTCAATAGTACGGAAAGGCGGTATTGGAACCCCGGTAGTGTTCGCGGTGATATTTTTTGTGATATTTTTCCTGCTCAATAATTTCGGAAGAAAATTTGTAAAACAGGATGTGTTGCAACCTATAGTCGGTATATGGATGGCGGCTGCAGTTTTATTACCAGTTGGTCTTTTCCTTATTTATAAAGCAAGGAACGATTCGCAACTTTTAAACAAGGAGTTTTATTACAGGGTGTTCAAAAAAATACTTCCTGCTATAAAAAAACTCACGGGGAAAAAAGAAGATAAAAAAGAATTGGCGCAAACAAGTATTCAAAATTAAACCAACTTATATGTCAGTAAACAATGATAACTCGCGCAGGAAATTTATCCGTAATTCCGCTCTTGCGATAGGGTCAGCAGCAATAATGCCTGATGCCCTTTTTGCCGGGAGTAAAAACGTTGATGCCCGCGTGTTGCATTCCTGGGATGCTTTGAAGACAGGCTTTGATCAGACTCCGCTCGCGTACGCATACAATGCCCTTGAACCTGCTATTGATGCAATGACAATGGAGATCCATTACTCAAAACATGCCGCCACTTATTCCAAGACTTTGAAAGAAGCGGCACAGGCTGAAAAGATTGATACCGCGAAACCTTTGGAAGATGTACTGAAGAACATTTCAAAATATTCAGTGAAGGTCAGAAATAATGGTGGAGGTCATTATAATCATGAAATGTTCTGGAAATCACTTTCAGCTAAAGGAGAAGGCAAACCATCCGGGAAACTTCTTACTGCTATCGAAAAAGATTTTAGTTCTTTTGATGCTTTCAAAACACAATTTGGCGATGCTGGAAAAAACAGGTTCGGAAGCGGTTGGGCATGGCTGGTAGTTGGTGCTGGCAATAAGTTGGTGATAGGTTCAACTGCTAACCAGGATAATCCCCTTATGGATGTTTCAGAATTAAAGGGAAAGCCTTTGCTCGGACTTGATGTTTGGGAGCATGCTTATTATCTTAAATATCAGAACAGGAGACCCGAGTATATTGAAAATTGGTGGAAGGTAGTTAATTGGTCTGCTGTGCAAAAAAGATTTGAAGAAGCATAAGTTTTATCAATTATAATTTATAACGGTGAATCGCTTCTGTGATTCACCGTTTTTGTTATAGGTTTATATTTTATTGGAAATGGCTGGACCACAATCAGAAAATCTTCGAATCCAAAAATGGGTGTTTGCTATCGCCGTGATCCTGTTTGCAATCAAACTCTACGCATATTTTATTACCCGTTCGGTAGCGGTGCTTACTGACGCGCTGGAAAGTATCGTTAACGTTATTGCCGGTGCGATCGGTTTATATAGTTTGTTCCTGGCTGCTAAACCCAGGGATGCCAATCATCCTTATGGACATGGTAAGGCAGAGTTTTTATCTGCTGCCATCGAAGGAACACTCATCATAATTGCAGGAGGTATCATCATTTACGAATCAGCAATGCACCTCCTCAGGCCGAAACTGATTACCTCGCTCGATAAAGGCATCGGTCTTGTGGCAATTACTGCCATAATCAATTACATCGTGGGATTAATCAGTGTCCGTAATGGCAGGAAAAATAACTCGCTTGCCCTGATGGCCAGCGGCCAACATCTGAAAACGGACGCTTATTCAACCCTGGCAGTAATTGTCGGCCTTCTACTTATCTTATTAACCGGTTATGTTTGGCTTGATGGAATTGTGGCCATTTTGTTTGCGTTTTTTATTATTTATACCGGTTATAAGATTATGCGATCATCTATTGCTGGTATCATGGATGAAGCCGATAAAGAGCTTCTTTCAAAAATGGTACGGATATTGAATAGTAACCGTAGACACAACTGGATCGATCTTCATAATCTGAGGGTAATTAAATACGGAGGTCAACTTCATGTAGATTGCCACCTCACAGTTCCCTGGTACCTAAACGTATTAGAAGCTCATAATGAAGTAGATATACTGCGTGAGCTGATTAGAAAGGAATTTGGAGACACACTGGAACTGTTCGTCCATACGGACCCCTGCCTTGATTTTTCCTGTAGCATTTGCACAAAAGCCGAGTGCCCGGTAAGGCAAAGGCCATTCGAGGAAAAGTTTGCCTGGACCCTGGAGAACATGATTTCCGATAAAAAACATCAACTTTCGGAAATTACCCGGATCAATTCTCAGCAAAAGAATTAGAATAAGTCCGGAATAATTCCCAGGAAAACATATAAATAAATCCGGATCTAAATCTGATTAAGCGCGTAACAACAAAATAAAATAACCCTAATAAATATAAATTAACTCTAATAAATAACTCTAATAAATATAAATTAACTCTAATAAATAACTCTAATAAATAAAAACTAAATAACTCTAATAAATAAAAACCCTTAACAATAGAAAAACCATAACCGTTAACTGCGATTCGCCTGGTTCCGTTTTAATGTTCGAAACCATTTCATGGTCATAATCAAATCAGTTAATCTGTCCCTTGCATTCCGGATAAGAAAAACCGCTGGATACTCAATAAAATGTCCTCTAAATCATTCTCATACCTGGAACCTGCATTATGGCTTTACATTTGAAACATTCAGTTATGAAAAATTCAAGCTATAGGCTCCTTAACATGGAAAGAACAATCGTTTTGATCATTCTCCTGATAATTGCCATCATGAGCGGACTCTCATTCGCATTTTCATCCTGACTTTCATCCAGATTGCTCTTCTTACCACATTTACAAATTACCTGGTCACTATATGAAGCGTAATCTCATGCTGTTACAATTCTGTTTCTGTATTTTTGCAGCTATAGTTTGCCACGACCGGCATCTCATCTTAAAAGGTAAAAATGCAAGATTGGAAAGAATACCAGGAAAAAAATAAAGAGCGTTTTCTGCAGGAATTATTGGATTTACTCAGAATCCCCAGTATCAGCGCCAGGAGTGAAAACAAACCTGACATGATCAAATGTGCCGAAGCTGTAAAAAAACAGCTGCTGGCCGCGGGAGCGGATAAGGTGGATATATATGAAACTGCCGGACATCCGCTGGTTTACGGCGAAAAAATAACTGATCCGTCTAAACCAACCGTTCTGGTTTATGGCCATTACGATGTGCAACCAGCAGATCCGTTAGAACTCTGGCATAGCGGACCTTTTGAGCCGGTTATTAAGGATGGGAAGATTTATGCACGTGGTGCCTGCGATGATAAGGGCCAGTTTTACATGCATGTCAAGGCATTGGAAACAATGGTTCAGACAAACTCGCTTTCTACGAATATTAAATTTCTCATCGAAGGTGAAGAAGAAGTCGGTTCACCTAACCTGGCAAAATTTGTTTCTGCGAATAAAGAATTGCTGAAGGCAGATGTTGTATTGATCAGCGATACTGCAATGATTTCACTTGACACACCTTCCATCGATATTGGTGTACGTGGTCTCAGTTATATTGAAGTGGAAGTTACCGGTCCGAACCGTGATTTACACAGCGGAGTTTATGGCGGTGCTGTAGCCAACCCGGTAACTATGCTTGCGAAGATGATTGCTTCCTGTCATGATGAAAACAACCATATCACCATTCCAGGTTTTTATGATGATGTTGTTTTATCCGGAGAAGCAGAACGTAAGCTGATGGCCCAGGCACCCTTCAACGAAGACGAATACAAGTCTGACCTCGGCGTTACCAACCTTTGGGGCGAAAAAGATTTTACCACCAATGAAAGGACCGGTATCAGGCCAACGCTTGAAGTAAACGGCATCTGGGGTGGATATACAGGCGAGGGAGCTAAAACTGTATTGCCTTCCAAAGCTTATGCAAAGATCTCTGCAAGGCTTGTACCCCATCAATCGTCAAAAGTTATTACCGAAAAATTAATCAGGTACTTTACTGAAAATGCTCCAGAGGGCGTTAAGGTAAAAGCAGAGGAGCATCATGGAGGCGAACCTTATATGACACCGGTTGATTCAAAGGCTTACCAGGCTGCGGCCAAAGCTATTGAAGCCACCTTCAAGAAAAAACCTATACCGGTTCGTGGCGGTGGCAGCATTCCTATCTGTTCATTATTTGAAAAAGAACTTGGCCTTAAAATAGTATTTATGGGCTTTGGCCTGGATAGCGATAACCTTCATTCACCCAATGAAAAGTTCAATCTCGAAAACTATTATAAAGGCATTGAAACCATACCGTACTTTCATAAGTACTTTTCAGAGTTATGAGTGATGAGTGATGAGTGATGAGTGAGTTATGAGTGATAGAATTATGAGATAAATTACGTCATTTCACTCATCACTAACTCTTCACATATTTCATAACTCATAACTCATAACTCATAATTCTCTTAAAGTGGCTACTCCCGATAAATTAAGAATTGACAAGTATTTGTGGGCTATCCGCCTTTTCAAAACGCGTTCACTGGCTTCGGAAGCTGCTGACCAGGGTAAGGTGAAACTGAATGGTACTTCTGTTAAGCCTTCTAAGACAGTCAATGTGGGGGATGAATATGAAGTTAAAACAGAAGCCAAAAAGTGGAAGATAAAAGTAACAGAGCTGCTGCACAACCGTGTACAGTATACCGAATCACTCAAATATTATCTCGATATTACCCCTGAAGAGGAGATTAAGCGGGTGCAATATCTTGCTTCGAGTTTCCATACCGGTAAGCGACAAAGTAAAGTTGGCCGGCCGACAAAAAAAGAAAGACGCGAGCTTGATGGATTTATGGATGAAGATTGATGATAAGATCACTACTCTTTTTTATCTCCCCTTTACTTAACTCCCTTTTTGCATAATCATCAAGACCTTAAGTATTCCCGAACAAAAGTTGAGCGTTGATAATGGTTTAAAATCCTGACAGAAATCATAATTCTGATAAAAGTCTGATCTCAACGCAATTCATTGATAGAGGTAATTAGCTTTTGATACAATGATGGATCATCAGGTGAAATAACGATTGCAACATTAGCCTTTGTTACTATCATGATACGATTTCTCCGCTGAGTGGTGTAAAGATTTATGGGACCCAGTTTAGAGCTATAGTATTTTCCATAGTAGCCAAACATTCCACCTACACCAAATGTCCTGATCAGGCCAGAAAGCTGTTCGGGAGAAAGCAATTCCACCTTTATTATATCCGCAAGTTTAATTGAAAAACTACGTAGAGGCCTGGTGATAGTAATCTGGTCCGCAGTTAATTTATAAGACTTTGTAGAGAGCAAGTAGCAAATCAAAATGAAAGTAACAAGTAACATTATAACTCCAATACGGACCAGGTAGATATTTATACCTGTTGAAGAAGTTGAGGCTGAAGTGAATGTTTTATACCCAACATATATAAACACAATAAAGCAAAGAAATGTAATAACTTTTGATGCGATATCAAGAGATGCTTTGTATATCATAACCTAATTTACAACATTTGTCTTCAAGGATTTGTATTATAGTTATGATTAGAAATCGCCAGAAGAGTTGCTCAATCAATACCAGCTATTCTTCTTTTTGTTAAAATGTTCGATCGCAATCTTAATCTGTATTGGGTTTTTAAACTGGTTTGCAAGAGAACCAACTACGTAAATACCAAGCTTGTATTTTTCTGTCCACATTCGCAGTACTTTTTCGAGTCCAACAAAACCTTCTACGTATTGAAGATTTCTTTCGGGCAGATAAAGGATCCCGCCACCTGCTACTTCCATCAGGTTGAGTTTTTTCAGCAGTGGAATTTTATTAATGATTGCACCATTAAAATGATGAAGATAGTGACCCTCATAGAATCGTTTAAAAGCCGGGAAAGTTGAATCAAGCGCCTGGAAACTCGCCGTAGGATTTGAGAATAGTATCGGATCACCCCGGCGCATGTACTTATAATCTACTTCCCGCAGATCTTTCATGGTATAAAAGGAACCTGTAAAAAAAGTATAATCCGAAATACCGGCCAATCCGAGTTTCAGTTGTTGCCTGATGCCAAACTCGGTATAATCAAAATCATTCACACTTCCCATTATCCCCGGAATTCCTTTACGCCAGGTAAGATAAATCGTTGGCCATTTCGAACCCAGGATCACCTTTTCTTTGGGCTCACGGATATATCGTTGAGCCGGTGTATATTCCAGGATAACATTGTTGAAGAATGAGTTGTATGGTTCAAAAGCAGATGCCTGGTTATCAGGCAGTACATCACTTGTTAAGGAATCCCATTTACTATTCGTTTTGTAACCCGCTACAGACCTGCGCATCGCGAACTCTAACTCATTATGAAGAAATAAACCATTAACCAGCTCAAGACCGTGCCTTACACTAAATTGATCATGCTCAAAAACATTGCTTCTTTTTATCTGGTTGATCCAGGCGTCGCCTGCGAAGACTGATCCAAACTCGCGTCCAACGCTTAACCGGTAATAGCCCCGGTTAAAAGGGTTGTACATACGGGTAAGCGAAACGTTTCCTTTTATATCATGGTTCCTGAATCCATAACTCATATCAGCCCAGACAGAAATATTCTTTCTCGACTTATATGTCTTTATATAATTACCGTTGACCCCAACGCGATGGCCACCATATCCAATTGGTTCATACATCGAACTCACAGGTCCTATGTAAATGGTCCGTTCTTTTTCCCGACTATGTATGCCCTGTCCGAAAATAAGAATCTTTTTCCAGGTAACTTTATTAAAGACAGCATCAATAGAATCGAGATATGATTTTGTATGTTGGGCATTATAGACGCTGTCTTTGTATCTTACAAATCGTATTTCCTTTTCCGTTAGTGGTTCTGTTCTTACCTGTGTCCAGAAGCTGCTGTCTCTTTCATAAGCCTGTTGGGAAGTAGCACTCAATTCATTTCCAAAATGCTTTGGGGGAAACCCCGGGTTCATCCGGAGATTTTGAAATTGGGCAACGGTTCTGCCGTTCATTCTTTTTTTACCGGCCTTTGCGGCATACGCAAACTCCTGTCTGGTTACCATCCAACTTTTGCCATCAATCAATTCGTAACGCTGGTCAACCGAGAAATAATCATACTCGGGCATATGGAATTTGGGAAACTCAAAATGTGTTTTCAATAATACCCATGAACTGTCAAGCACTTCCACCTCACCCTCGACCAGCGCATTACCCAGTTTGATGGGAGTAATCCTTATAGTATAAATTTTGTTGTTGTTTTCTTTACGGATAGATATCGTTTTGAACCGGTAACCTATCAGTCCGCTATAGCTTATCGGTGATAAAAATGGCATTACCGAAAGGGCAGGAATTTTCACCAGGTTCCTGTAAAAATTAAAATCGCCATCCGTAGCAGTCAGGTAAAACAAACTTTCCGAATTACCACGGACCTTGATACCTGTCCTGATTTCTTTGATCCTGTTCGGGTATTCATAGTCAAGCTTCAAGGTTACTTCAGCCATACTCATACGCTGGAGCTCCAGGGTTGAGGTATCTACCGGGACCTTCTTTTTCTTCTTACTAATCACATCGTTCTCCTGGGTGGCACGGATATACAAATCTGTAGAAAACGAATTGGAAGCGGCCAATACCTTCTCTTTATTCCTGATTACATTCCTTATTATTTCTTCTGCCCTATCGCGTTTTACTGCCTTTACTTCGACCTCAGATAGTTCATTGCCGGATGTTTCAAGTATCACGTTTTGTTTGACGTCGTTGTTTCTTACCACCAGTTCAATCACACGCTGCTTGTAACCAATCATTGTAAAAACCAGTTCATATCGGTCTTCTGTTAATTGCAGCTCATAAGATCCATCCAACTTTGTAGTAGTTCCGACCTTCAAACCTTTTATAGCAATACTTACATAACCGAGCGGCTCCAGGGAAGCGTTAGTAACCTTACCCGACACCTTAAATGTCTGGCCCAGGTTTGATTGAGAAACAGAAAACAGGATGAAAAAGAGGAGTAAAGGTTTAATCAAGTCAGCCGGTTTGAACTAAAAATGAGAATAATTAAGCTACGACAACCACTGTAGTTTCAGTATTAGATTAGATTTAACAACAAAACATAAACCTCCAATTGAAACTGCAAACTTTCTGGATTCAAAAAGCCCATTTAAAAAAACTTATTCAAAAACCTCCTGGCAGCTCAAACTGATATACGCTGGCAACAGCGACACCGTTGGGAGAAAATCCGTGCCTGTAGAGCCCGGGTGATCATCTTTCAGCAACTTTCGAATGGACGCACCATAATGTTATCTTCGCAAAAGAAAAGTTCAAAGAGCCAGTTCAAAGACCGTTATTATGAGAGTTGACATTATCACCGTATTGCCTGAATTGCTTGAAAGCCCTTTCGCTCATTCCATAATGAGCCGGGCCCGGGAAAAAGGGCTGCTCGAGGTGAATCTTCATCCATTAAGAAAATGGGCCGTAAACAAATATGGACAGGTAGATGATTACCAGTTTGGTGGTGGTGCAGGAATGGTTATGATGCCCGAACCCCTCGCTAACGCCATTGAAAGCTTATCAAAAGATACAGATTATGATGAGATCATTTATATGACACCAGACGGCGAAAGGTTTAACCAGGGCATCGCAAACCAGTTGTCTATGAAAAAAAATCTTCTAATCATATGTGGTCACTATAAAGGTATTGATGACCGGATCCGGCAACATTTTGTGACCAAAGAAATTTCAATCGGGGATTATGTATTGAGTGGCGGAGAACTTGCCGCGGCCGTGGTGGTAGATGCCGTAGGAAGATTATTACCAGGAGTATTAAATGACGAAACCTCTGCCCTGCTCGATTCATTCCAGGACAATTTACTGGCCCCACCGGTTTATACAAGGCCTGCGGTATTCCGCGATTGGAAGGTGCCCGATATTTTATTAAGCGGTGACCCAAAAAAGATCGACGAATGGCGGAATGAACAGTCGATTTTACGCACCAACGAAAGAAGACCCGACCTGAATGATGACTAGTAGGAAATGAGCGCTACTAAAATAATCAGCAGACAGCATGCGAAAATCAACAACAGGTTCAACGCGATTGTTTTTTTCATAAGGTTGGTTTTACCTTTATATGCATGAGGCGTGCCAAACATTATTTATCGTTATAGGATATATACGAATGACAGGCTGAAAATTCCCGCGTAAAAATTTAAAACCTTAAACTTTATCATACAGAAATGAAAAATGTAATTTTCCTTGTAGTCGTATCTTCCTTTGTATCATTCTCTTGTCGCAATAAAACAAATGTTGCGGCAGTTGAACAACGTGATACTACCATTACAGCAGCTAATGCTTACAATGAACTGTTTCTTGATAGCACAAAACTTGAAGCATTCATCGCTACAAATAAATATGATGATTCTCTGGCAAACCAGTTCCGGAGTTTTTACAACTCAAGAAACTATCAATACGCCTGGTTCTCCGGTGATGGTGCCTCTGAACAGGCAAACAATTTTCTAAATCTCCAAAATGACTATATCGGTTACAGTCGTGACAGCAGTCTTTATAATGCCCATCTCCAGCATATAATAGATACGCTTAACAGCCATGACAGCAGCTATCGGCTTACTGCTGCAGAGAGACTTAATACTGAACTATCATTAACTTCGCAATTTTTCAACTATGCGCAGAAAGCATACCTCGGTGATAACAAACTAAATACTACCGATCTCAAATGGTTCATTCCGCGTAAAAAAATCGATATGGTAAGTTTGCTGGATTCGGTACTGAAGCCACCTTCTGCCGGTTCAGACGTATATGAACCCGTAAACCGCCAATTCAAGATGCTGAAAAAAGAACTGATCAGGTATTCAGCTATCCAAAATGAAGGTGGATGGGAGCCTGTTTCCACATCGCAGAAAAAATTTGTGAAAGGCGATACTGCTTTAGCGATCAGCCTTATAAAAAAGCGCCTATACAAGACCGGGGATTTCCCTTCAACCGATACTTCCAACCTATTTACTGATTCACTCGAGGCGGCCGTTAAGCAGATGCAGAAAAGATATGGTATGAAGGAAGACGGAGTTGTTGGTGGTGCAACACTTCGTGAAATGAATCAATCCATTCATTATAGAATACGCCAGATACTGATAAACCTGGAGCGTTTGCGCTGGGTACCGGCAGAAGTTACCACTGATTACCTGTTAGTGAATATCCCACAATTTAAACTTCATGTTTATGAAAAAGGGAAGTTGGCTTTTTCAATGAATGTAGTCGTAGGATCATTGCAACACAATACGGTGATTTTTAACGGCGACCTGAAATATGTAGTATTCAGTCCTTATTGGAATGTTCCTTCAAGTATTGTAAAAAACGAGATCATGCCGGGCATCCAAAAAAATAAAAATTATATCGCCGGGCATAACATGGAAATCACCGGTTATTCAGGGAAGATACCAAACGTGCGTCAAAAACCCGGACCAAATAATTCTCTTGGCAAAGTAAAATTCCTGTTCCCGAACAGCTATAATATTTATCTGCACGATACACCTGCCAAGAGCTTATTCGGAGAAACCAGCCGTGCTTTCAGTCATGGATGCATAAGACTTGGTGAACCAGGTAAACTCGCCGACTTTCTTTTGAGAAACGATAGCACCTGGACAGATGCTAAAATCCGCCAGGCTATGGATGCCGGTAAAGAAAAATATGTAACCCTCTCGAAACCCATCCCGGTGTTTATCGGCTATTTCACTGCCTGGGTCGACAGCGAAGGTTTACTCAACTTCCGCGATGATGTGTACGGACACGATGCAAAACTCGCGGAGAAAATGTTTTTAGACGTAAACTCTCTATCGTTAGTAAGACGATGAGCAAGAGAGATATGAATTATGAGTTATGAGTGGAGTGTTAGAGGGAATGAATGATGAGAGAGTTCTTAGTAAACTATAGGGCTTGAACAATTCATAACTAGCCCACTCATAACTCACTCATCACTCTAACTCATAACTCTCTTCACGGCATTCTTCTGATCGAAACGTATTCCGCAAAACCAAGCAGGTCCCAAAAAACGTTGCCCGTAACCGCTTTCCCTCTCGCCCATCTTAGCGGTATTCGTAGCGGAGTAACTGCTGCATAGAACCAGCTGCGCCTTGTTCCTGCGGAAATGATGGTACAATTGTTTTTTTCAAATAAACCTTTCAACTCTGCCACTGAATATAAGCGTACATGAGAAGCATCGTCATGAAAGTTCAGTGTGCCTTTCATTGATGGCAGTTTCTTGCTTTTTATGCCAGGGTACTCCACATACATCGAACCACCCGGTTTGAGCTTTTTTATAAGTCCTCTCAACACCTCATCACCATTGTGCAGGTGCTCTATAACATGAACAATAAGGATGGCATCAAAGAAATTATCAGGTAGCACAGAAAAATCAAGTTTTGTGAGATCCATCTCATAAAAATCTTTCATGTTCGCAAAATCAGCAGGATCGTTATTGTAATCACGGCTGATATCTAAACCATAGTATTCACAAGCCGGGAATAGCGTGATGGTTTTGGTAGCAGAATGATTGCCGGTACCAATATCGAGCAGGCGGAATTTTTTATTTCCAAATGAACGGTATAAAAAATTAAACTTAGGGTTCTGCCTGCGCAACCATCTTTTTACTGCTTCAATCATCGGTAAATTTTAAAATCCCAATATTAGTGGTTAAATAGTTAATGGTTGCATATAAAATCTTCAATCTTAAATCCCGGGTCTCAAATCTTAAATATCTTTACCCGTATGCAAAACGAACTAAGCTTAACAGGTAAGATGGTAGACATTTTAAACCGGTCGATCAATCCTTCAACCATAGTGATCAAAAATGGAAGAATAGCCACAGTTGAAGCATTCGAAGGAAACAATGACAACCTGCCATTTATTCTGCCTGGCTTCGTGGATAGCCATGTGCATATAGAAAGTTCCATGCTGATTCCATCAGAATTTGCCAGGTTGGCAGTTGTACATGGAACAGTGGCCACAGTAAGTGATCCACATGAAATTGCGAACGTTTGTGGTATTGAAGGAGTTGAATACATGATCAGTAATGGCAATACGGTTCCTTTTAAATTTAATTTCGGAGCACCCAGTTGCGTGCCTGCCACAAAATTTGAAACAGCGGGTGCTGAACTTGATGCGGAAGCAGTAAAGAGACTGTTGTCAAGAAAGGAAATAAAGTATCTCAGCGAAATGATGAATTTCCCCGGTGTGTTGTTTAATGATCCGGAGGTCATGCAAAAAATAGGGGCCGCACATGCAGCTGGCAAACCGGTAGATGGCCATGCCCCGGGCTTAACCGGGGAAAGGGCAAAAAAATATATTGAAGCGGGTATTTCAACAGACCATGAATGTTTCACTGCTGAAGAAGCGCTCGACAAGCTATCAAACGGAATGAAGATCCTGATTCGTGAGGGCAGCGCTGCAAAAAACTTTGAAGCACTTGCAGGACTGCTTGAAGATCATGCCGGCCTGATGATGTTTTGTAGTGATGATAAACATCCTGACAGCCTGGTTGATGGTCATATCAATAGCTTGTGCGCCCGCGCTATCGCAAAAGGAATCGATGTATTCAATGTGTTACAGGCAGCTTGCATCAACCCCGTAATACACTATAAACTGGATGTAGGATTACTTGCCCTTAATGACCCGGCTGATTTTATCGTCGTAAATGATCTCGTCAACTTTCGGGTAATACAGACATATATTGATGGTGAGCTTGTTGCCGACCAGGGAATATCACTTATTTCAAGAGATGATGCAAATATTTCAGCAAGGGTTAATAACTTTTCCTGCAAACCGAAGTTGCCTGCAGATTTTGCAATTATTGATAATGATGAAAACTATCGATTATACTCCCAAAATATCATAGAAGCACTCGATGGTCAGTTAATCACCAATAGTATAACGGGTAAGCTTCCACGAAAGCACGGGCTAATCAGTGCCAGTGCCGGTGATGACATCCTGAAAATCGTGGTTGTTAATCGTTACAACCCGGCTCCGGTTTCCAAAGGTTTTGTAAAAAACTTTGGACTAATGAAAGGTGCATTGGCTTCATCAGTTGCACATGATTCGCACAATATAGTAGCAGTGGGAACAGATGATAATACCATAGCAAAAGCAGTAAATCTCATCATTGAAAAACAGGGTGGGATCAGTTGTGTTGATGAAGAAAACGAAATGACGATTGGTTTGCCCGTAGCAGGTTTAATGACAGATGAGGACGGTTATGATGTCGCCCGTGCCTATACCGAAATCGATCAGATGGCAAAGTCTCTTGGTTCAAAACTTTCTTCTCCATTTATGACCTTGTCATTCATGGCGTTACTGGTAATTCCTGAACTAAAACTCAGTGACCTTGGATTATTCAATGGCCAGGAATTCAGGCTAATATAACTATCTGATTTTTTGAATCAACCTGCAGCTGCTTTATCCCTGCATCTCCCATAGGTTTCACCGGAAATAAAAAGGATTTCGCCGGTAATATCCAGCGGATAACCTATAAGCTCTTTTCAGAGGGGTAAACCGCTATTACATTTGTTGAAATTAAAGTCATGAACAACTCAGAAAATAAACCAGCGGTCACCGGCAGACGTAAAACACCGGGTAATCTTATCCTTGGAATTGCATTACTTGTGGTTGGCTCTTTGCTTTTTGCCCGGGAGTTCGGCGCTGATTTACCAAACTGGTTTTTCAGATGGGAGCTGATCCTTGTTGTAGTCGGAATAAGTATCGGTTTAAAAAGTGGATTTCGTGATTTCGGTTGGATTGCGGTTACTGGCCTAGGTTTGTTTTTTCTTAGTGACGATATTTTCCCTGGCTGGAATGCTACCCGATTTTTAGTTCCTGCTGGTCTTCTTGCCCTCGGTGCTTTCATAATTCTTAACCGTATGTCAGCTTCGGCTCATCGTACCAATTTTTCACGGTTCAGCAATCCAAATATTCCTGGGACGGAAAATACCAATCCGGAATACGTTGATCAATCCATTCCGCCGCAGGGTACAACCCCATCTGAACAGTTTAACAACAAGTCGGAGCAGTTTAATAACAAGGCTGAACAGTTCGGTAACAAGGGCGAACAGTTTAGCAATAAGGGCGAACAATTCAGTAACAAGGGCGAGCAATTCAGCAATAGCAGCGAACAGTTCAGTAACAGGGGTGAACAATTCAGCAACAGGGGTGAACAGTTTGGCAACAGATCAGAGCAGTATTCAAACCGGGCTCAAATGGAAGAAGAACAGCTGGATATCGTTTCCGTTTTCAGTGCGGTGAACAGGAAGGTATTCAGTAAAAATTTCATTGGAGGTGAAATCGTATGTGTATTTGGTGGCTCGGAAGTGAATATGATGAATGCTGATATCTCTGCGGGTACTGTTGAACTTGAAGTAGTCTGTATATTCGGAGGGGCCACATTGTTTATACCTCCCAACTGGAATGTAAGATCAGAGATGGGCTCTGTATTTGGCGGAGTTGATGACAAACGCAGAAATTCAATCCCGGATCCAGGCAAAACGCTTATCATTAAAGGAGTTTGCATATTTGGAGGACTTGAAGTAAAAACAAAGTATCAATAATAAAAGTATCAATAAAATAATCCTTATTACTTAAACCTTTTTATATGAACTGGTATTTGTCCAAAATCGTTTACCGGATCGTTTGCGGAGATGGATCACACAAACCGCAGTTTGATGAACAACTCAGATTAATTGAAGCTGAAGATGAAGCCCTGGCTTTTGCAAAAGCAAGATCTTTTGGATACAGGGAAGAGGAAATATTTTTAAATGAAAAACAACACCTGGTAAGATGGGAGTTTATTAATGTGTCTGAATTATATAAACTCACTGCACTTATTGATGGCGCGGAATTATATTCAAAGATCCATGAATCTGAAAACCCTGATCTTTATATTACAACCGTTCACAAAAAAGCGACAGATATTCAATCAGGATCAACCCATAAATATTTGCAACTTTTATAATCGCCAACTGTGTCAAGATCTTTGCTTTCTTCTTCCCGTAATAAATGGATCTTCCTTATCTGCTGGGTGGTATGGGCCTTAGCTCATTTTGGTATACTTTACGGATGGGAAATGAACTGGCAAACCTCGGCAACAGATGCTATGCTCTCAAATTTTCTCCTGGCAGGAGCATGTTTACTCATCTTCAATAACCTGAGGTTTTACAGGCCAAAACGGTATGCGCCTTTGTTCTTACTGGCTTTATGCCTCGCAGTCACAGCATTTTGGTTATTCCTTACTGATCTTGCCCTGAAATTCCTTCTTCCAACCCAGGATAGTTTTATCTCGGCCTCGAGACCGGTAAGATTTAACATTGGTTTTCTGTTGACTGGCTGCAGTGCGATGATTAGCCTGCTTTGGTATCACTCAGAAGAACAACATGACAATATGCAGTTGAAATTGGAAACAGAATCTATCGCCAAAGATGCTGAGCTTTATTCGCTGCGCCAGCAATTACAGCCGCATTTTCTTTTCAACAGCCTGAATTCCATCAGCGCCCTGGTGGGATCGGATCCGGAGTTATCAAGAAAAATGATACAGCAACTTTCAGCTTTTTTACGCGGCACATTGAACAAAGACGATAAAGGGAATATCAGACTGAGTGAAGAACTTGAACATCTCGAATTATATCTCGAAATCGAAAAGGTGAGGTTCGGTCACAGGCTACAAACATTGATTGATGTGCAGGACCAGGATCTGCTTATTCCGCCGATGGTACTTCAACCGATTGTTGAAAATGCAATAAAATTCGGCTTATACGATACTATAGGAGTGGTTTCTATTGAAATCAGTTCAAGACGTGAAGGCAATGACCTTGTGATCACCGTGCAAAATCCGTACGATCCTGAAACTGCTGATCCAAGGAAAGGAACAGGCTTCGGGCTGAACTCGATACGCAGGAGACTATTTTTACTTTTTTCGAGAAACGACCTGGTGACTACATCTTATGACCAGTCAACTTTTAAAACCATTGTTAAAATACCGCAATATGATCAAGGCAATAATAATTGATGATGAACCCCTGGCCCGGCTGCTGGTCAAGGAATATCTTGCTTCTTATCCGGATATCCGTGTTGTACAGGAATGTAATGATGGTTTTGAAGGTGTTAAGGCAATCATGCAGGAACAACCGGACCTGTTGTTTCTTGATATACAAATGCCGAAGATCAATGGTTTTGAGATGCTTGAACTGATCGAGAACCGGCCACACGTAATTTTCACAACGGCATTTGATGAACATGCCATCCGTGCATTTGATAATCATGCCGTTGATTACTTATTGAAGCCTTTCAGCAAATCAAGATTTGACAAAGCAATACAACAGTTTAATAATCTTCACAAGCAAAACAGGATTATGCCAACAACTGAATTGCTTGAAACTGCCGCAGCCTTGCCCCAGCAAAAGGCCCGTGTTGTTGTTAAAACCGGGGGGAAGATCAAGATCATCCCCACAAGTGCAATACATTATCTTGAAGCGGCAGATGATTATGTGAAGATCATCACCAATGAAGGAAGTTTTTTAAAAAACAATACGATGGCGCATTTCGAGAAAGTATTCAGCGAAAGCGAATTTGTCCGTGTACATCGGTCTTACATGGTTGCTATCGAACAGATAACCAGGCTTGAACTCTATGAAAAAGAAGGCTACCTCGCGATGTTGCGCAGCGGTGCCAGGGTACCTGTGAGTAAAGCCGGTTATACCAAACTCAAAAAGATACTAGCACTGTAAAGAGAGTTATGAATTATGAATTATGAGTTATGAAAGAGTGATGAGTTGATAGTTATGAATGGGTCAATTTGTCTTTCACTCATAACTCATTCATAACTCTTTCATAACTCATAATTCATAATTCATAATTCTCTTCATCAGTGTCTTCCGCAGCTGCAGCCTTCAGTTTCGGTTTCATCGTGCCAGTCGAAAGCATTTGGATTCCTGTTCAGTTCCCAAAAGAATTTTTCTCTCAACTTTTTTGAATGGCCCACCTGGTTCATTGTCTCTGTATCATACAGGCGACCATTGACCATTACATATTGAATGCTTTCGGTATTCCTGATATTTTCCAACGGATTTTTCTCCATCACGATCAGATCAGCCAGTTTACCCGGTTCCAGTGATCCAATAAGGCTGTCAAGACCAAGGCTCCAGGCGCTGTTATAAGTTGCAGCCCTTAGTGCCTCATGATTACTCATGCCACCCTGCTGAAGCATCCAGGTTTCCCAATGTGCTCCAATGCCCTGTATTTGTCCATGTGCACCCATATTAATAATGACACCTGCATCCTGCAGTTTTTTAAGCGATTTGGAAACGAGGATATATCCGTTTTGATATTCTTCTTCAGGAACCATCGTGCGCTGGCGACTACGGGCATCTATTACCTCACGGGGAAAAAAGTTCAGCAATTTTTTATTTTCCCAAACATTGGTATGCTGGTACCAGTAGTATTCGCCACTCACAGCGCCAAAACAAACAATCAGCGTTGGTGTATATGTTGTTTTCGAATTTTTCCAAAGCTGGATTACATCATCGTGAAGAACAGCGACCGGGATATTGTGTTCAATGGTTGTATGTCCGTCCAGTATCATTCCCAGGTTATGAAAATAAAATGATCCGCCTTCAGGAACCACTTCCATCCCCAGCTCGCGTGCTGCCTGTAATATCATCTGGTTCTGCTCACGTCTCGGCTGGTTATAACTTTTAACAGAGAAAGCCCCGTATGCCTTGCTACGTCGCAAAGCACTTCTTGCATCATCGATCGAATTGATTACG
>NZ_DATHKG010000167.1:0-4352 GCF_035489435.1 Flavitalea sp. | reverse complement strand
ATGTTACCGGTATGTTTATGAGCGGTCATCCGCTGGATAACTTCCGGTTTGAAATAAAACACTACGGCATTACCCGGTTAGGTGAATTCAATGAGATTAAAGACGCTATAGGATTACAGGCCAGTCCCGGGCGTAGTTTCCGTCTGGCGGGTCTTGTTGTAGACGCCCAGCACCGGTTAACAAAAACTGGCCGCCAGTTTGGCTCATTTGTGATTGAAGACTATACCGGCAAGACTGAAATGATGCTTTGGAGCGATGATTACACCAGGTATGCCGCTTATCTGGAAAAAGGTAAGAATCTGTTCATTACTGGTAGTTTCAAACAGCGGTATAGTAAGCTGGAATTCGAATTCAAGATAGAAAAGATAATTTTATTGGAAAGCATTAAACAAATGCTGACAAAACAGGTTATAGTTGACATCGAAGCACGTTTTGTGGATGACGCGATGGTCAGCTTCCTGGAAAAAAATGTGAAATCCCACCCTGGCAGATCGGGGCTGAAATTTAACATTAGTGATGCCAGGTCGCAGAATAGGATAACAATGTACACGATGGAAACCGGTTTCGAAATGAATGACGAATTGGCTGCTTATTTGTATGATAATCAGGAATTAGAGGTGCAGGTTTTAACTAATTAATTTACAATATAATAAGCAGTTTTGACGTTGAAACAACGACCAATTGTCATATTTCAGGTGTTTAAGTGAGTAATGAACATGTGTGGAAATGTCAAACCTTCCGGTAATAGGGATTGGACGTAAATTTGACTCTTATATCCTGTCGGATTGAAATTCGGAGTTCAATATAAACAGAATGTAAATCGGTCAAAAAATTTAGAATAACAAATTAAAAATAAAACTATGGCATCAGAATTCAATGATTCAAATTTCCAGGATAAAGTAATTTCTTCAGAAAAACTTACAGTTGTTGATTTCTGGGCTGAGTGGTGTGGTCCTTGTCGCGCTATCGGCCCGGTCATCGAAGAACTTTCCAAAGAATATGATGGAAAAATTAACGTAGGAAAAGTTAATGTTGATCATAATCCTCAGTTGTCTGTCAACTATGGCATTACTTCCATTCCTGCTATCCTGTTCATAAAGGGTGGTAAAGTTGTAGACAAGTTGGTTGGGGCACAGCCAAAATCAAACTTTGTTAAAAAGATTGAACAACATATTTAAGGAAAATTAATTTAAGTACAAGCCGGTCGCTCCACGACCGGCTTTTTGTTTTAGGCTCCCCTCCTGCGAAGGAGGGGAAATGCCGAAGGCATGGGGTGGTTGTTCTTTGGTGTTACATCCAATTGACTGTTGTAAGACCAAAGAACAACCACCCCGTCGCTGCGCTCCTTCCCCTCCTTCGCAGGAGGGGAGTTAAAAAACAATTATCTTGTCAAAAACTAACACTGCATGAATCTTCATACGGACAATCTTCTCCGCGGGGTTTTGGGAATGTTCTTTTTGATAGTTGTATGTTTTGCGTTAAGCAATAATCGCCGGGCAATCAACTGGAAGCTTGTAATGATCGGAATTGTGGCTCAGATATGTTTTGCCCTCGGTGTTCTTAAAGTGAATTTCATCAAGATATTCTTTGTCTGGTTGTCCCGAAAATTTGTTGAAGTTATAAATATTGGTCACAAAGGAATCGAATTCATCTTTGGAAATCTTGCCGACCCCTCAGGAAACTGGGCTTATATTTTCGCAGTACAGGTTTTACCAAATATTATCTTTTTCTCCGCATTGTCTGCCATGCTATATTACCTCGGCATTCTTCAAAAAGTTGTTTATGTTTTTGCATGGATGCTTAAAAAAATAGGCATTTCAGGACCAGAAAGCGTTTCAACTGCTGCCAATATTTTTTTAGGACAAACAGAAGCACCCCTGATGATCCGGCCCTTCCTGGACAAAATGACAAGGTCGGAAATTCTTTGCATTATGGTTGGTGGCATGGCAAACACCGCCGGAAGTGTACTCGCTGCATACGTTGGATTTCTTGGTGGTAATGATCCCGATCAGCAGAACTATTTTGCACTGCATATGTTGAGTCAATCTATTATGAGTGCTCCGGCAGCCATTGTTATTTCTAAAATACTTTTTCCTCAAACTGATAATGTGATACGCGAGCTCCATGTTCCCCGTGAAAAAATCGGGGATAATTTTCTTGATGCGATATCACTTGGCACCACGGATGGCTTAAAGCTCGCAGTGAATGTTGGCGCTATGCTGATCGTATTTACTGCTCTTATGTACCTGTGTAACTGGATATTGGGATCGGTTGGATACTGGTTCAGCATCAACGATGATATTGCACGCGTTACTAACGGGCGATATGACTCTCTTTCCCTGCAAATGATATTGGGGTATGTATTCTCGCCGGTTGCCTGGCTTATTGGAGTGAATGGAAATGAGATGGTAGCCGTTGGTCAGCTGCTCGGAGAAAAAACCATTCTGAATGAATTCGTCGCATATGTGTCTTTTGGACAAATGAAAACCGCTGGCACGATTGCAGATCCGAAATCCATTTTGATCGCCACCTATGCGCTTTGCGGCTTTGCCAATTTTGCTTCCATTGGCATCCAGATCGGGGGGATCAGTCAGCTCGCACCTTCCCAACGAAAAAACTTAACAGAACTCGGTCTCAGGGCCCTGCTTGGTGGTACAATTGCTTGCTTGATGTGTGGATGTATTGCCGGGGCGTTAAGCTGATGGCTCCCCTCCTGCGAAGGAGGGGAAATGCCGAAGGCATGGGGTGGTTGTTCTTTGGTCTTCGAAAGTTATTAGGATGCAGTCACCAAAAAACAACCACCCCTGCCGTCTTCGACGCCTTCCCCTCCTTCGCAGGAGTAATGGCGCTAACTTAAAATAATTTATTATCTTTAAGTAATTAAACTTAAAGATAATGACACCAAATCGTTCTTTGGCTATAAGCAATGCATTTCGTTATCATAGTGATGAAAATATTTTGGGGGTGTTGCAGCAGGAATTTCCTCATTGGGTTTTATCGAAACATGATAATGCTGATACCGGTTCCCGTAATCGGGTGTTCACTGCTGGCAATACTTTGCTGACGATGATCTTGTCAGCAACGCAGCAGGACAAGACGCTCAAAAATTCAGTGGATCTTTATTACAAGATTCATCAGGATCACAAGCGGCAGGTTTTGGAGGAGTTAAATGATCAGGCACAGCAGCAGAAATTACTGGACCAGCAATCGGCTGCACCGTTAAAGGCGGGCCGCCCCAAGGTTTATAAAGTGCACCTGCCAAAAAGTTTGGACAAGGATATTTCTTTGAATACCGCAGCTTATAGCAAGGCGCGAGACCGGGTTTCTCTTGAACTAATACAGGATGTATTTAAAGCCAGCTGTATTGAGAATGTGCAGAACAATTATTCTCACTGGCATGGCTACAGGGTGATGATAACCGATGGAACTTATCTCCAGTTGCAGGATACGGCCGAAAACCAGGTTGATTATGCGGTTAAAAGTAAAGGTCAACCAACAACGGGTTACCCACAAGGGTTGTTGCAGGTAGTCATTGACAGAGGAAGCGGGCAGGTATGTGATTTTAAACTTTCAGACAGGCATACCAGTGAACTGCGGTTATTTTATGATATGCTTGATCACATTGAACCTGGCACCATTGTGTTGGCAGATGCATTATATGATTGTTATGAGATCATTGCAAAATGTATACGTAAGGATATTAAAATTGTTTTCCCGGTCAAGAAGCCAAGGAACTATGAAGTCATTGAAACCCTTGGCCCGGGCGATGAGCTAATAAGGATAAAACAACCCAAAGAAGCGAGCCCTTGGCTTAACCAAAGAGAACCCGCACCAACACTTACAATCAGAAGGATCGTTTGCAAGAGCCCTGATGGAATTGAATATATTTTGGCAACAACTGTTTTGGAAAACAACATTGACAAATACGATATTCAACAACTATATCTTACCCGATGGGATGTTGAAATAGGTATCAGAGAAATTAAGACAATTATGGACGTAAATATATTACGATCAAAAACGCCGGAGATGGCCCTCAAAGAGCTGACAGTATCCATAACAGCGTACAATCTGATTCGAAAAATCATCTATGCAAGTATAAAAGACTTGCCTTTTTCCCCCAAAGGAGATCTCATTGAAGAATTCTATTCGTTTAATAAGGATGTTCTTGTTGACAAAAAAGGACGTGTTTATAATAGATGGTCAACGGGTCGTCCAAGAACTCAAACAACTGATCAGTAAAAACATTCTGCAAACCAGGAAACCCAATCGAAAATACAAGCGGCAAACCAAAACAAGAGGATACCGCAAATATGGAAAGCCTAATTAATTACACTAAATTAGCGCCATTA